>JBQTKE010000717.1:0-5213 GCA_052386435.1 Myxococcaceae bacterium | reverse complement strand
TCGGACGCGCGCTCGGCGAAAGAGTTAATGGTCGTGCGACGCGTCCTAGTCGACACCAGCGTGTTCGTGGAGTTTCTGCGGGGGCGTGCTGTTCCTCGCTTCGAGGCATCAATCCGGAGCAACTCGGCGCTTCTATCGCCTTACGTTCGGCTGGAGCTTCTCCAGGGTGTTCAGAAGAAAGAGCTCGTACTTCGCGCCAGACTTCTATCGGGGATCCCCCAAACACCTTCCAGTCCGGAGGTGTTTCGCGTTGCGGAAGAAATGCTGGGCAAATTGAAGGGCCGGGGTTTGACGGTGGGAATCGTCGATCTGCTGCTCGCGGCGGAAGCGCGGCTCCTTCGCTGCCGCCTACTGAGCTTCGATGGCGTCTTTCAAAAGCTGGAGAAACTCGGTCTGGTTGAGAATCTACGGTGACACACCGCTATGCCTCGCTGAGACGACGCGTCTCCGCATCTGTGCTTCATGCAGGATAGAAGCTTCCGAATGCACCGCACGCGTCCAACCGGATCACCTTTGTCCAGTGCGGGTATCACTGCCAGCGGGCCGGCCCTCGTACTGAAACCGAGGTCGGCGATTTAGGACGGAGAGACGTCGCTAGGCTCGATCCTTGGTGTGAATTGCGCTTACGCCACTGAAGGTCCGCTGGGTGCGGTGTGCTCGGTGTACGACGGGTTGCGGTGGTTCTGATCCGGGTTGTGCGCGTCCCAGCAGGAGTCAGAGCAGAAGTAGAGCGTGAAGCGCTTGCGGTTGCAGCTGGAGATCCCGCACTTCAGATACGCGCCGCCGAACGGGATCGGCTTCTTGCAGATGCTGCACTTGCCGAACGCGGTGGGAGCCGCCGGTGCTGGAGCGTCAAGGGCCATGGCGTCGCAGCTTAGGCGCATCAGAAATTCAGGAAAATGTGCTCCTTGGGCAGCCCTCGACGCAGCAGCGCCTCCGTCACACCCTGGACCATGCCCTTCTGTCCGCAGATGAAGGCGAGCGCGTTGTCGACTTTCACTTCACCCAGGTGTGACTGGACGTAGCCAGTGAGTCCCGTCCAACCCGTCTCGCCGGGCTGGCTCACGGTGCGAATGACGTGGATGCCGTCCTTCTGTTCCCAGTCTTCGATGTGCTGCGCGAACGCGAAACCGCTGGGCGTGCGCGCACCGAAGTACAGGGTGACGTCCTGGTAAGCGGAGCGCTCACGGCGCACGCACTGCAACACCGAATGGATGGGGCTGATGCCTGAGCCCGTGGCGAAGAGGAGCAGGCTTTTTCCGCGCGCCTGCTCCAGTGGGTAGCCCTTGCCCGTAGGCGCGGAGACTTCCACGGGCGTGCCTGGCGCCGCGGCGATCAACGCATCCGCCAACGCCGAGCCACCTTTGAGCAGGAAATCGAAGCCGGGCGCACGCGGATCCGGCGCTGATGCGATCGCGAAATAGCTCTCGCCCTTGTCGGCCAGCTTCAGCTTCACGTACTGCCCGGGGACTCGGTGCTGTCCCACCAGAGGTGTTTCCGCGATCTTCAACCGCAAAAAGGTCAATTCTTCCGCCGCCGGCTCTGTCGACTCGACCCTTGCTTGATGCCAGTCCGTCATGGCCGGTTTCTATATCAGCGCTATCGTGACCCGCGACCATGGTCACGAAGAAGAAGACGCCGAAGAAGAGAGCCTCCCGCGCAGGTGCAAAGACCGCGGGCGAACGCGCAAGAGCAAAGACTGCAGGCAAACGCGCAGGTGCGATCCCGCGGAAGTCCCCCGGGATCGACGCCGCCGTGGACTCTCGCGTAGTCAAAGATGACGCTGGGGACGCGGACACTGGCAATGCCTTCTCCCTCGAGATCGATCCGCTGCAGATCGAAGGGACGCTCGCGAAGCTCAAGGATCACTTCGTCCAGTGGACCAACAAGGGTCGCTATACGAAGGTCCGCTTCAAGTTTCGCGGGAAACCGCTGCTGCCGGATCTGCCGCTGGGCGCGGTGCTCGCGGCGGAGGGGCTCACCTTCTACTGGGGCGGGATTCTTCGCGCGCTGCTCTTCAACATCGCGGGCAAGAGCGTCCTCGACGTCGAGCTAATCAACGACTCCGAGAAGCGGATTCAGAAGGGCAAGGAAGAGCTGCTCGTGGGGGAACTGGACAAGGCGCTGGTCTGCTTCAACGAAGCGTTGGCGATGGATCGCGACAACCCCGCGGCTCATCTGAACCTGGGCATTGTCTTCAAGCTGAAAGGGAACCTCAGCGGCGCCAAGGAAGCCTTGTTCCGCGCACGTGATCTCGACCCAGAAGGACCGGTGGGAGCAGAGGCGGTTCGGATTCTCAGTACGCTCTGATGTGGGTGTCTGTCGCCGCAAGCGCAGACTGGGCGGCGCTCCCGAGCGCGCTACACTCCGCGCGTGCTTCCGCTCGTCCTCGTCGCGTTGGTGTCTGGTGCGAACCCTGAGCCGGTGAAGCTGGCCGCCACGGGTTTCCAGTTCGTGAACATCAGCAAGGAGCTGGCGACCTTCTGCTCCGAGCACTTCGCGCAGCAGCTCACGCTCGAAGGTATTCGGGTCACCACGCCGAATGAGATCTCCACGATGCTCGGCTTCGAGCGTCAGAAGGAGCTCATGGGCTGCTCCGACAAGAGCAGCAGCTGTCTGGCGGAGCTGGCGAATGCGCTCGGCGTGGATGGTCTGGTCACCGGCACCGTCGGCAAGTTCGGCAAGTCATACCAGGTGAACATCAAGGTCTTGAACGCAGCGGATGCGCGGCCCCTCGCGGCCCACTCCGCGCGGGTGAAGGATGAAGAGGAGCTGATCGAGGAGTACACCCGCGCGGCGAAGCAGATCGCCCCTGCGCTGCAGAGGAAACTGGGCCGGCCGGTGGGCGCGACCCTTCCGGACACCAAGTCGAGGACTGTCACGCCTGCGCCGGTGGCCCAGGCCGATTCGCCACCGCCTGCGCGGATCGAACCGACGCCCGAGGTCGCCAAGACGTCCACCGGTGGAGTTCGCCGCTTCTGGTGGGCGCCGGCCGCTGCGGGCGGAGTCCTGCTGGTGGGCGGCGTGATTTTGATGGCCGACGCGCGCGGCAAGTCGCGAACGCTGCGCGAGGGTGGGGATACGCTCTTGCTGACCGAGGCGGAGTCGCTGCGCGTTGCGGGTGCTCGAGAGCAGACGCTGGGCGGAGTCGCAGTGGGAGTGGGAGTCGCTGCACTGGCCGCGGGCGGGG
Organism: Myxococcaceae bacterium; assembly: GCA_052386435.1. Lineage (GTDB taxonomy): Bacteria > Myxococcota > Myxococcia > Myxococcales > Myxococcaceae > JBQTKE01. The sequence goes on along the minus strand of JBQTKE010000717.1, from coordinate 2,023 downwards.
CGATGTGGCTCTTCGGCGCACCCAAAGATCAGCCACAGGCCGCCTTCATCCCTCTAAACGGCGGCGGCGCGGTCACTGTTTCCGGGGTGTTGCCGTGAGCGGGTCGAAGACCAGAGGCTCGAGTCGTACCGTGGCCGCTCTGCTCTTGGGCTTCGCGGTTGGCCTCGCTGCTGGCTGCGTCAACTTCGCCGACGAGTTCGCGACGTACTGTCAGTCGCGCACCAGCTGCAGCAATAACTCTCCTTGCTGCTCAGGCTTCGCGTGCGTGTCGGGCCAATGCGTCTCGCTTGGGCGCAATGACGGCGGCAACACGTCCACCTGCACTCCGGTGTGCAGCGGGACCACGCCCTACTGTCAGTTGGACACTTGCGTGGAGTGCCAGAACAGCACGCAGTGCACCGGCAGGTTCTGCAACACCGTGCTCAACAAGTGCGTGGAGTGCGTGGACAACTCGGTCTGCGCCACGCCGAGCACCGGCCGCACCTGCAACGTCCCCAAGGGCGTGTGCGAAGTGGGAGGCGCGGATGCGGGTTATCCCCCGGCGGTGATGCTGGAGCTGATAGGCACCTCGACCACTCTGTTGGCGGGACAGTGCTCCAACCAATGGACAGTGCGCGCGCTCGACGTCAACAACGCTCCCACCGCGCTGGCACCCAATGTCTTTCTCTCCGGGGGAGGCAACGCACGCTTCTTCACGAATGGCACTTGCATGTCTGTCCCCACGTCGGTGCTCACGGTTCCCGCGGCGACTTCGCAGCTGGGTTTCTTCTTGAGCATGGATCAGGCGGGGACCTCGCAGAGTTTCACCGCGGCCAACGGCCCGCTTCGAGCCACCCGCACGGTGGCCATCAACGCAGGCGGCGCCACCCAATTGACCATTTCGCCCTCGCTGCTGGTCAGTCCCGGGACGTGCTCGAACGCCGTGGAGGTTCGCTCGTTCGACACCTACGGCAACGCTTCCCGACATTCCTCCTCTGGAATCAGCCTGACGAGCAGCAACGGGACCACCACCTTCTTCTCCCAGGCTGGATGTCCCGCGGTTGCCTCGACCACGCAGGTTTTTATGTCCGCTTCCTCGAATGTGGCGACCTATTGGTTCCTGGACACCTCGGCGGGCTCGCCCGTTCATACCGCTTCGGCGCCGGGGCTGACCGCGGGGAGCATCTCGCACGCCGTGGTTCCGCAGTCCGGTGACGCCGGGACCCCCACCCCGACAGTCATCGCCTTCGACACCGTTCCTGCGTTCTCCACGGCGGGCATTCCCTCGCCCCCGTTCACCGTCAAGCTGCAGAACGGCGCGGGTCAGAACGCGGCTTTCAACTCAGCGGTCACCGTTTCAGTGAGCAGCGCGACGTCGACGGACCTGGCGATCTTTTCGGATCAGTCGGCCTCTCAGCCCTTCACCACGCTTCCCCCTGGAGCCACCGGGTTCACCTTCTACCTCCTCACATCAAAGGCGGCGAACCCGTACGACTTCAACCTGATCTTGGAAACCCTCACCGGGAACAGACCCATCGAGGTCAGGCCGAACAGCGCCACCAAGGTTGTGCTCTACGACGTCCCCTCTTTCACCTCGCCCAACGTCTGCGTGAGCTCAGACGTCGGGCTGGTCGACGCGTACGGAAACGCCGTCTACGGCCCCAGCCCCACCATCGAGATTCTCAGCACCCCTGCTGGGAACGCCACCCTCTGGGCGGGTCCGGGGTGTACCGGCGCGAGCTCGGATCCTCTCCCCGTCACCATTTCTATGACGAGCCAGCGCGCCCCTTTCACTTTCAAGGTGCTCTCGCCCACCAGCGTTACCCTCAACGCGAGCACCAAGACGGGCCAGGCGGATGTCAGCATGCTGGTGACTGCTTGCAAGAGCGCCGGACAGGCCTGCGTCAATGACTGCTGCTCGCCTTTGGTTTGCAGCAGCTCGGTTTGCCAGTAGCGCTCCGACCTGATTTTGAGGCCAATTCAGGCGCGTTTCTGCTGTTGACGCTCTGGTGTTGAGTCAGTACGCCTGGGGTCCGCCCATGGC
>JBQTKE010000716.1:0-8005 GCA_052386435.1 Myxococcaceae bacterium | reverse complement strand
TCTGAAGAAGGCTGGCCGCGGCGGGCATGTCTTGAATCTGTCGCCTCCGTTGAACCTGAATCCCAAGTGGTTTGAGAGTCACGTCGCGTACACGATGGCGAAGTACGGGATGAGCATGTGCGTGCTGGGGATGGCCGCGGAGCTGGCGGGGGATGGGGTCGCGGTGAATGCGCTCTGGCCCCGGACGGCGATCGCTACGGCGGCGATGAACATGCTGGGCGGGGATGAAGCGATGGAGAAGTGCCGGACGCCGGAGATCATGGCGGACGCGGCCTACGTGATTCTCACGAGCGATCCGAAGGGGAAGGGGAACAGTGGGAACTTCTTCCTGGATGACGAGGTGCTCTTGCGCCACGGCGTAAAGGATCTCTCGAAGTACTCGGTGAAGCCGGGCGAGGAGCTGCTCCCGGACTTTTTTGTGGATTGATTCATGTGCACCCTGGTCGCCGCGGTGAGCCAGAAGGCCTCGCGCTCTCCTGCGGTGAACGTCGAGGGGACCGCGTCGGATGGGCATAGCGCGAGCCAACGTCGTCGCCACGGTCAAGAGAGCGCCGCCTCTCTGCCACGACGGCAAAGACTGTTGGCTACGTCTTCGCCGCTGTAGCGTCCGCCGCTGGAGCTGGCGCTTTAGCTGGAGCTGTCCCCGCGAGGTTGGGAGCAGGCGCGGTCTCTCCCTTTTCGTGTCGATCCCAGGCGGCCTGATAGTCGGGACCGAGGTCTTCGAACTTGGGATAGACCTTCTTCTTCTCCACCAGATCCTTACAGTACAGGCACTGGTGTTTTCCACCGGGTGCGGGAATGACCCAGCTGACGTGGTGAATGCAGGCGAGCATCGGCATGACGCTGTTGCCTAGCACAACCCGGTCAGTGCGCGCTGGCCTGTTCGAGCTTGCGCAGCTTGGCTTCCAACTCTGCCCGGGCGTCCTCGGCGGCTTTGGCGCGGGCTTCGGCTTGGGCGAGCAACTCCATGTCGCTCCGCGTCTGTTCGGCCGCGGCGAGTCGTTCGGCTTCTAGGCTCTTCCGTCGTTCGCGCAAGGTGTCCCGCTCGGTCTCCAGCGCGGCGGCGCGTTCGGAGGCGAGTCGAACCTGTTCGGTCAGTGATTCATTGCGCGCGATCAGCTCGCGCATCTTGTCGGAGAGCTCGTCGCTGGCTTCCTCCGCGTCATTCGCCCTCGAGCCGACCTTGGCCAACTCACCCTTGAGCTCGTCCCTCTCGGCGAGCAGGGTGGTGAGCTTGTCCAGAATCTCTTTGCTCTCGCGGTTGGCGGCGTCGCGCTCGGCTTCGACTTTCTCTTTTCGCTCGTCCGCGCGCTCAATCCGGGCCTTGAGCGCGGCGCAGCTCTCCTGCACCTCTGTCAGCTCTTGGCGCACGCGGTCCGCGGCGGATTCCTGGGTCTTCAGCTGCGCGCTCAGCTCGTCACGCTGGGTGCTCAACTCCTGGCGCAGAGTCTCCAACGCGGCGACCTTCGCCTTCTCCTCGTCGAGCAGCTTGGGATCCGGGATGGCGCTGAGCTCGGTCTTGGAGGTCTGGAGCTGCTCCTCCAACTGCTTGCACTTCTCCTCCAGCGCGACGGACTCTTTCCCGACTTCGCGCAGCCGCTCTGCAAGATCCTTGGCTTCCTGCTCCGCGGTGGCGAGCTTCACTTCGGTGAGGGTCCTGGCCTCTTCGGCCTTGTTCACTCGACCCGTGAGCTCATCCCGCGACTTCTCCGCGACGATCGCGCGCATCTCGATCTTGCGCTTGTCCTCCTCTGCTTCCGCGAGCTTCTTCTCCAGCGTCTCCACGTCGTGCTGCAGGGTGGTGAGCTGAGCCTCCAGCTCGTCTGACGAGGCGGACTGCAGCTTCTCTTCGAGCGCGTTCTTGGCAAACGTCTCGCGCTCCAACCGACCGAGCGCGTCCGCGAGCTCTGTCTCCAGCTTCTCCACCTGAGCGGAGAGGGGCGCGACCTGTTCCCGCAAGGTCTGCGCGAGCGCGGTGGCTTGCTCGGCCCGCTCCTTCAAGCTGTCCGCGGCTTCGCTGTGGTCGTCCACTTGCTGGGCGCGGGTGCCCATCTGTTCGGTGAGGGCCTTGAGCTCTTCCTGTGCGTCGTGCAGCTCTTTCTGAAGCCGCTCAATCTCCAGCTTCGAGGTGTCGACCTCCGCGGCGAGCTCTGGGCTCTCCGCGTTTTGCCTGGTCTTGAGCTTGGATGCCAGGTGATCGCGTTCGGCCAACGCCATGGCGGCGGTCAACTCAGCCTTCTCCGCGGCTTCAATCGCAGCCTGGGTGCGCGACTCCAGCTCCTGCATTCGCACCGTATCGAGATCGCTCTCCAGCTCATTGGCCAGCCCGAACGGATCATTCGCTTTGGGCGTCGCGGGCGGCGCGGGCAGCGGCGCGGGCAGGCCTCGCAAGATCTCCCGCATCAACGTGGAGGAGAGCGGGGTAAGCGCGATGGTCGTTAGCTCAGCGGGGCGGAAGCCGCACAGGAAGAGATGATACGCGGGCGTCGCGTCCGCGTCGGTCAATGACTCGTCGAGCGAGGTCTCGGGCGCAGCGACGTCTTTCGGCGTGATCGAATAGCCGAAGAACACGGCCTGGGTGGAGGTCTCGACACTGCGGAAGGTTCCGGTCAGCAAGCCGGTGAGCTCGGCGATGGAAGCCTCCGCGTCACTCGGAGGGCCGCCGGAGAGATCGCTCAACGCGAGGCCGCTGTTCTGCCGCAGCACCAGAACGATTCGGCCGTTCGCGGTGAGCAGACGCTTGAGTACTGCCAAGCGGTGGTGCTCAGCGATGAGCGGTGCGGCCTGGTGCAGGAAGATGAGGTCGAACTGGCCAGGCGGAAGCTGGTCGTAGTCTCCGTCGCGGAATTCCAACCCATCGTGGCTCAGCGAGCCATCTGCCTGCGCCTTGTTCACTGACGCGGCGTCGTCGAGCGCCAGCACGGTGGTGGCGCCGCGGTTTCGCAGGAAGCGCGCGCTGCGGCCGGCGGTGAGGTGAACGGCGCCCACCTCGAGCACTCGGGCTTGGGCCAACAAAGGTTCGAAGAACACGTAGCGCGGGAGGATCTCGCCCTCGCCTCCACGTGTGGGCGCGCGTGTCATGCGGTCCTCCTTATAGCAGGAGGCAGCACCAGGCTCGCGTGATTAGAGTGCGTCGGATGCCCACCCTTGGCTGTTTTTTCTGGTCTTGGCGGCGCTGGCCGCACCCCCGAAGACGTTTCGCGTGGACTACTTTCCAGCGCTGATAAACAAAGACCCGTGAAAAGCGCGAAGGCGAAACCCAAGTCGAAGCTTCTGGCGAAGCGGAGAAAGAAGGCGGACCCGGCGCAGGTGCTCGAACGCCTCGCCGCGGCCATTCCGGATCCTCACGTCGAGCTGAAGTTCGACAACCCATGGCAGCTGTTGATCGCGGTGATCCTCAGCGCGCAGAGCACGGACCGAACCATCAACCGCGTCACGCCCGAGCTCTTCCGCCGCTGGCCCACGCCCCAGGCCCTGGGGGACGCGCCGCAGGAAGACGTGGAAGAGGTGGTGAAGGCGAGCGGCTTCTTCCGCAACAAGGCGAAGTCGATCCGAGGCGCGAGCAAGTTGCTGGCGGATCGCTTCGGCGGCAAGGTGCCGAAGACGATGGACGAGCTGCTGGAGGTCCCCGGCGTGGCGCGCAAGACGGCCAACGTGGTGTTGGGGACCGCGCACCAGGTCGCCGCGGGCATCGTGGTGGATACGCACGCCATGCGCGTCTCGCAGAGGCTGGGCCTCACCCGTCACGGTGATCCGGTGAAGATCGAGGAGGACCTTTGCAGGGCCTTCCCGCAGTCGACGTGGATCAAGATGGGACACCGCTTGGTCTTGCACGGAAGGCACGTCTGCATCGCCCGCGCGCCCGAATGTGAGCGGTGCGCGCTCAATGAGCTGTGCCCCTCGAAAGAGAAAGATCCCGAAGGGACGTGGAAGCTGCGCGCGGAAGGCGAAGCGCGGGAGATGGGATCGCGGGCGATGGAGTTTGAGAGGGCCGCCTCGTGAGCGAGCGGCGCCCCAGCCCACTCTTCGAAGGGGACGCGGCGAGGTCCAACCTGATCCTCGCGCGGACTTTCTACAACGAGCTGGTTCGCTCTGGACGCAGCCGCTCCCAGATCATCGATCTGGTCAACATGCTCCTGGGCATGGTGCTGGGAGGGCAGGGACGGGGTCGCCCCGCGACAAATCTGTTGATTGACCCTGAGAATGGCTTTCCCAGTCAGATCGCGTTGCAGGAGCTGATTCTTCACGAGCTGGATCCCGCCACGGAGCGAAGCGACACCGCGGCGCTCGCCTTGTTCGAAGCGCCGCGTTCGGTGATCCCACTGATCCTGGCGCAGAAGCTGCGGCACAACCTGCGTCCGTCCGACGTCGTCGCGCTGATGCGGCACAACCGAGTGGGCTGCGTGATCTTCTTGCCGTCTCCGGCCCAGCTCCCCAACGTCAAGACGCGCGTGGAGAAGCTGTTCAAAGGTGATCTCGCCGGAGTCACCAGCTCGTTCATGGTGCTCAAATCCGGAACCCATCCGCGCGCGCTCTGGCGAGAGCTGGTGTCGGGTCTGTCTACCTAATACGCCTTGGAGAAGACGATCCGTCCCGGCGATGCCTTATCGCAGACGACGCACCTGCCGGGCTCTTGCTTGAGCGCGAAAGGCCGGCAGCGGGTGGTGGCGGCGGTGTCCTGCTTGACCTTCGCCTCGCATTTCGGGTCCGTGCACCAGTGCGCGAGCATGAAGCCGTCATCCGCGCGCTTGCTCAGCTCTTCGTAGGAGTTCACTTCGAACGTGTGGTCGTCGCGGAACTTCTTCGCCTTCTCGAAGAGATCCTTCTGCATCGCGTCCAGCAGCTCCTTCGCCTTGGTGACCGCCTGGGCGAGGGGGACGAACTCCTTCTGCCGGTTGTCGCGGCGGACCATCACGCACTGCTCTTTGGCGAGATCCTTCGGACCCAGCTCAAGCCGCATGCAGACGCCCTGCAGCTCGTATTCGAAATACTTAAAGCCCGGCCCTTTGGTCTCGTCGTTGTCGACGATGACGGTCAGCCCCGCCTTGCGGAGCTCCGCGGCGATGAGCTCCGCCTTGGCGAAGACCTGCGCGCGCTCCTCCGGCGTCTTCGCAATCACGATGATCACGGCGTGCGTGGCCGCGAGCTTGGGCGGAACGACCAGACCGCTGTCGTCCGAGTGGGTCATGATCAAGCCACCGATGAGCCGGGTGGAGACGCCCCACGAAGTCTGCCAGACGTGGTGCTGCTGACCGTCGCGGCCTTGAAACACCGTGTTGAAGGCTTTGGCGAAGTTCTGACCCAGGTTGTGCGAGGTGCCGGCCTGCAGGGCCTTCTTGTCCTGCATCATCGCTTCGATGGAGTACGTGCGCAGCGCGCCGGCGAACCTCTCTGACTCTGACTTGCGGCCGGTGAGCACCGGCATCGCCATGTAGTTCTCCGCGAAGTCGCGGTAGCACTCCAGCATCTGGAGCGTCTCCTTCTCCGCTTCCTCTTCCGTCTCGTGACAGGTGTGGCCTTCCTGCCAGAGGAACTCCGTGGTGCGCAGGAACAAGCGCGTGCGCATCTCCCAGCGCATCACGTTGGCCCACTGGTTGAGCAGCATCGGGAGATCCCGGTAGCTCTGAATCCCGCGCGCGAACATGGAGTTGATGATGGTCTCTGACGTGGGGCGGATGACGTAGGGCTCATCCAGCTTCTTGCCGCCCGCGTGCGTGACCACGGCCAGCTGAGGAGAGAAGCCCTCGACATGCTCCGCCTCTTTCTTGAGGAACGCCTCCGGGATGAGGAGCGGGAAGTACGCGTTGCGGTGGCCGGTGGACTTGAACATGCCGTCCAGCACCCGCTGCATGTTCTCCCAGATCGCGTAGCCGTTGGGCCGAATGACCATGCAGCCCTTCACGTCCGAATAGTCAGCGAGCTTGGACTTGAGGACCACGTCCACGTACCACTCCGAGAAGCCCTTCTCGCGGGGGAGCAGTTTGTCGGCCATCTTGAAGGTTCCCTGGTGAGAGACGACGGCTCACCTACTTGGGGCGCCACGCGAAAGCAACGCCTTCAGTGGGAAGCGTGATCCTGCTCTTCGAGGGCGCCGGAGGGAGGAGCCGTCGCGTCAGGAGCTGTGATGACCCAGCGTTTGCGCCGGTGGGTAAGCGCTTCCTGGAGAATCACCTGAACCGCGCCGGCGATAGGGAGGGTGAGCACGGTGCCCAACACGCCCGCGATCGAAGTTCCCAGGAGCATGACCAGGGTGATGATCAGCGGGTTCATCTGGATGGTGTGGCGCTGAATCAGCGGCGCGAGCAGCTTCGTCTTCAGCTGACCGTAAACGAGCAGCACCACCAAGGCGACGATGGCGCGCTTCCCACCTTGCGCGGCGAACGTGGTGCTGACCAGCAGCGTGACGCCGAGCGCGCTGCCCAAATAGGGAATGATCGAGAAGAAGGCCATCGCCAGACCCAGGGGCAGAAAGTAGGTATTTCCCAGCAGCAGCGCGGTGACCGCGGTGACGACGCCACCGATCAGCGACATCAAGAGCGCGCCCACCACGTAGCCGCCGACTTTCTCGTGAATCGCGTCCGCCAACCGCTCCATCTGGGGGCGTCGCTCCGGGGCGAGCCACTCCAGGAGCGCCTCCAGCACCCGCCCGCCGAACAGCAGCATGAAGACGGAGAGGGTGAGCACGGTGAAGAACGCCGCCACGCCCGAAACTGCTTCCTTCACGATCCCGAGCAGAGGCGCCGCGGCCACTGGACCGAGCGCGGCGAGCTTCGCGCGGATCTGGTCAATAAGGTGCCAGCGTTCATCCGCTGCATTGACCCACGCGTGCTCTCGCAGCTGCGCGATCAGCTCCGGCGCTTTGTTCGCGAACGTCTGGCCTTGCGAAATGATCAGCGGGGTCAGGGTGACCACGAAGACCGAAATCGCAGCGAGCGTGGCCCCCATGACGATGGCCACGGCTCCGCCGCGGGGGAGCCCTTTTCGCTGCAGGAGATCAACGACAGGATCCAGCGCCAGCGCGAGCAGCAGCGCGAGGAGTATCCATGAGACCACCATCCACGACCGGTACAGCATGGACACCAGCGTCACCAGAGCGAGGACGTTGAGCCCAATGGTCCAAACAGTTCTCGGCGAGACCTGCGAATGCGTCGCCATAGCGGCCAAGGTAAGGACGGCCTTGTCTTGAGGGAACCGGGCGAACGTTCAGGCGCTCACCTTGCCGGTGCGGCGAGTTGACAAGCCCGACAACAACGAGCGCGCGGACGGCTCTGGGAGGCAGCGTCGCGTTGCTTGAGGTGAGCGGAGACGTGAACACCGTGCGGGACGCGCCGGAGGACACGACCACCCACACCCACAGCTCCGTTTGCTAAGGTTTTGCGCCACCGATGGCCCCCAAGATCCTCGTCGTCGACGACAACCAAGAGCTGCTGACTCTGCTGACGCAGCTCTTCGAGGATGGCGGCTACCAAGTGCTTGCCGCCAGCAGAGGCAAACAGGCCGTGGAGGTCGCGCGCGGGCAAGATGCGCAGCTGGCCGTCTTGGATCTGCTCCTGCCCGACATGATGGGCTTTCACCTCGCGGATGCGCTTCGCAAGGAGCAGCCCCAGCTCCCCATCATCTTCATCACCGGCGTGTTCAAAGGTGGGAAGCACGCGCTTGAGGCGAAGTCGAAGTACGCGAGCGCCGGTTACTTCGAGAAACCATTCGAAGCGCAGAAGCTGCTCGCCGCGATCGCCGCCGTGGTTCCGCCAGAGAAGACGCCTCCCGCGCGATCGCTGGCCGACGCGTTTGAAGTGGAGTTGGACTTCGACGTTGAAGAGGACGCGCCGCAAGAGGCGATGGAGCTGACCGGGAAGATCCGAGTCAGCGATGAGAACATCTCCGCGGAGCTGACCGGGGAAAAGCTCACCGCCAGCTCTGTGGCGAAGGGACAGACGCTGGGCATTCGCGTACCACCGCCGGGAACGCCGCTCGCCGCAGGGCCCACCCGCGCGACGGATCCGGG
>JBQTKE010000715.1:0-4963 GCA_052386435.1 Myxococcaceae bacterium | reverse complement strand
GGATTGCCAACGCGCTCATTGCCCGCCACCCCCACACTCGCGGGCCTTCGCCGGCGATCTGAAGGACCAGAAACTTCCCAGCGCTACGTTCGCGCCCACCGAGGGGAGCGGCCGTCAGCTTTTGGGTGACGTTGAGCCCGATAAAAAACATGGTCCGGGGATGGTTGCGCATTTGAGAGTGGTGACGCCCGTACGGAGATCCCGTTTAGGAAAGTGATTCTTTGCGCCATCCCTCCCTTCGGCACTCGAGAGGGAGGCTGTCGATGGAGAAGTGGGAGAAGCCGAAGAAGAAGACCAAGCGCAGGTCGTTGTCGTCGTTGAATGCCAACGCGGCGGGCATCGACATTGGCGCTACGTTCCACGTGGTCGCCGTTCCACCTGGGCGGTCCGAAGAGTCCGTACGCTCGTTCCGCAGCTTCACAAGCGATCTTCACGCGCTCGCTGGCTGGTTGAAGGCCCTCGGCATCACGACGGTCGCGATGGAGTCGACCGGGGTCTACTGGATTCCGGCGTTCGAAATTCTCGACGCGCGGGGGTTCGAGGTGCTGCTGATCAACGCTCGCGATGTGAAGAACGTTCCGGGTCGAAAGACCGACGTAAACGACGCTCAGTGGCTCCAGCAACTGCACGAGCACGGCCTTCTTCGCGGCAGCTTTCGGCCGAGAGATCAGGTGGTCCGTCTTCACGCCCACCTTCAGCGCCACAGACGTCAACCTCCAAGCTGTCAGCGCGAAGCTGGACGGCGTGAGCTTCAACAGCGGCACCACCGTCACCTCGAGCGGCGCGCACCAGCTTGTCGTCACCGCCACGGACAAGGCCGGCAACCAGAAGGTGGTCTCCATCTCCTTCACGGTGATTCAGACGACGCCGAAGTTTGCCTACGCCGCGTGCGCCTTCGACAGCGTTTTTACCCGCTCACCGATGCGCTCGGGAGCGTCGTCGCGCTGACTGATTCCGCCGGCGCGATCGTCCGTGAGTACGCCTACGCTGCCTACGGCCAGCGCACCACCGATGGCGGCGGCACGAACCTGAACTTCGGCTTCACGGGGCGCGAGCACGACAGCAGCGGGCTGCGCTACCACCGCGACAGGTACGTCGATGCGCTCGCTGGTCGTTGGAATCAACCCGACAGGATAGGCATGGGCGATGGTCCCAATTTGTATCGATACGCCCGCGCAAATCCGATTCAGCTCGTGGATCCGCTGGGCTTTAAGCCTGGCGACGTCTTCCGCCATGCCGAAGATGCGACGATTGACGCGCTGATCTGGTCCAAGTCGAGGTCAGACAGCTTCAAGGGCACGCCGAAGGTCGAGTACGGCGCTGCCATTTACAAAGTTGCCTGCGGCTTCACGTACGAGAATCCAAGGACGGATTCATCTCCGGGATTTGTCGACCCGGACAATGCGCCTTCTGGCGCCGACATCGTGTCGTTCGTCCACGTGCATCCGGACGCTAGAGCGTTCGGGTACCCCTTCCCTGAGCAATTCACCGACGAAGACAAGAAGTAAGCGATCCGGAAACGTCTGCCTGTCTTCGTGATTACTCCAAGTGGAACGATCAAAGCTTTTGTTCCTCAAATTTCATTCTTGGCGCGGTCATCGGCCTTCTTTGACTTTGGATACGCAGGCGCGGAGTTGGTCTACGGCGACAACTACGGCGGCTTCAGCATCGAGTCGGTACCATGAGCATTCAGCGAAACAGACGTCTTCGCAGTGTCCTCATCGCCGCGATTGCGATCCTCTGTCTGGAGGGGCTGTCGCGTGTTTTCATCGGGAGTGCCATTTGGCGCATTCTGAGCCTGGCGAACTTCGTCCCCAGTCGATGCAGCAAGGCTTTCGACGCGGTCACCGAACTAGTTAGCCAGGAAAGACCCCCGGCATTGAAAGCGTCGCGTCCAGAACCGATCTCAGATGGATATTGACGAACTACGGAATAGTCCGCGTGCCTAGCTCGGACTCCTGCGAGTACATCGTGGACCGATTGCTGCCCTCGCCCGTGCTTCATCCCGTCCTTGGCGTCAGAACGAGGCGATTCAATGTCTCGGAAGCGGGAGAGATCCGATTTGTGAAGTGAACTCCGCTCTACGCGCTGCGTTTAGGCGAAGCATGCGCGACGGAATTGATGAGACGAAGGACGGCGCGTTTGTCCTTCTCGGGCAGCTGCTCGACTTGCCTTAGCTGCCGCAAGAGCCGCTTCTCCTCGACGGGGCGGACGGGCGTGGCCACCTTGGGTGGCGCCTTCAACCCCAGCAACTCGTCCGTGGAGACGCGCAGCGCGCCGGCCAGCTCCTCCAGCACAGGCACGGTGGGAAACTCAGCCACCGTCTCCAGCCTGGAAACAATCCGCTGAGTGGTCCCGGTGGCCTGCGCCAGCTGCACCTGGGTGAGCCCGCGCGCCTGCCGCAGCTGCGTAAGACGCACCCCAAACTCGGTTAATGGCTGTTTCTTCTTGGGCATGACGCCCACCAGCTTAAGCCCCGTTTCCAACAGCACCCCTCTGGTGTACACCTTTTGGGAGTATACGCATGCACGCTTTCCATTGAAGAAGGAAGGAGCCGAAGGGATTGACACGAGGGAGCGCATGGCTCGAATTCCGGAAGAGGAAGTGGAGCGGCTGAAGAGAGAAACCTCTCTCGAGAGACTGGTGGCGGCGCGAGGGGTAGCGCTTTCTCGCCACGGCGCGGACTTGCTGGGTCGCTGCCCCTTCCACGAGGACAAGACGCCCTCGCTGGTGGTGTCCCCGAAGAAAAACCTCTGGCACTGCCTCGGCGCCTGCCAAACCGGCGGCAGCGTCGTCGACTGGGCGATGAAGACGGAAGGCGTCTCTTTCCGCCACGCCGTCGAATTGCTGCGAGAGGGCCTTCCCTCTTTAGCCGCCAGCCGCGGCGCGCCGGTGAAGACCTCCACCGTGCGCAAGCTGCCCGCGCCCGTGAAGGCGGACGCGGCCGACGCCGAAGTGCTGGCCCAGGTGGTGACCTACTACCAGGAGAGACTCAAGCAGACGCCGGCGGCGCTCGAGTACCTCAAGTCCCGCGGCCTCGACTCCGCCGAGGCCATCGCCCACTTCCGTCTGGGCTTCTCCGACAGGACGCTGGGGCTGCGCCTTCCTGCGCGCACGCGCCAGGGCGGCGCCGAGGTGCGGGAGAGACTGCAGCGCCTGGGCCTCATCCGCGAGAGTGGGCATGAGCACTTCAACGGCAGCGTGGTGGTGCCTCTCCTCGGCGAGGACGGCGAAGTGGTGGGTATGTACGGCCGAAAGGTGACGCCCAACCTGCGCCCAGGCACGCCGCTGCACCTCTACCTGCCTGGCCCGCACCGCGGCATCTGGAACGCGGCCGGCCTCACCAACAACAAGCAGGTAGTCCTCTGCGAGGCGCTGCTGGACGCCCTCACTTTCTGGTGCGCAGGCGTCCGCAACGTCACCGCCGCCTACGGCGTCGAGGGCTTCACCGACGCGCACCTCGCCCTCTTCAAACGCCTCGGCCTGGAGGAAGTCATCATCGCCTACGACAGGGACGAGGCCGGCAACAAGGCCGCGGAGACCCTCTGTGCACGTCTCATGTCCGAGGGCTTCACCTGCTGGCGCGCACTGTTTCCCAAGGGCATGGACGCCAACGAGTACGCGCTCAAGGTGCAGCCCGCCACCAAGGCCCTGCAGCACGTCCTGCGCTCCGCGCTCTGGATGGGCAAGGGCGCGGCCCGCCCGCTGGTGCTCGACGTCGCCGCGGCGGGCGGCACCGGCGTGAGCGCCCCGAAGCGGAACGCTTCACGCACTGCGCTTGGGCGCAGCGTGGGCGACGGAATTGATGAGACGAAGGACAGCGCGTTTGTCCTTCTCGGGCAGCTGCTCCACCTGCCTTAGCTGCCGCAGCAGCCGCTTCTCCTCGACCGGCCGCGCGGGCGCCGCCACCTTGGGCGGTGGCTTGAGGCCCAGCAACTCATCCGTCGAGACGCGCAGCGCCCTGGCCAATTGCACCAAGACGGGGACGGTGGGAAACTCCGCCACCGTCTCCAGCCTGGAGACGATGCGCTGAGTGGTGCCGGTGGCCTGGGCCAGCTGCACCTGGGTGAGACCGCGCGCCTGCCGAAGCTGCGTGAGGCGCACCCCAAACTCCGTCAATGGCTGCTTCTTCTTGGGCATAGCGCCCACAAGCTTAAGCCCCGTTTCCATTTGCACCTCTCAAGTATACACCTATTGGGAGTATACAAATGAACGCTTTCCATGAAACAACTACCCCGTCGAAGGCCTTGACAGGGGTGGCGTGTCGCCACCGGCGTCGAGGTGATCCACTTCCACCGGGATCACCGAGATCCAGAGACCCACCCGGTGGCCCACGGACGGTTCTCCGCCCGAGCCGACAGCGCAGAGGTCGCGCAGGGCCATTGCGCTCGCCGGTGAGCGGCGCGGGCGGGCTACTCGTCTCGCCGGTCGAGTTCGTGGACGGCGCTTCGCCGTTAGTCGCCTGGAAGAGGAGGAGGAGAGGAAAAAGAAACCGCGAAACGGCGAAGGAGGTCGAGTGGAAAGATGGCGGCGGACCGCCGAAGGGAGTGAGGACGTGCGGGTGTGCGAAGGCCCGGAAGGACAGAAGGGCGCGGCGAACGGAGGGGTGCCGTGCCCTGGGAGGGAGGCGGGAAGCGGGTGTTGGGGTCACATCGCCAAGTGGAGCTGGGGTGGAGCCTGGGCGGTGGGAGGCGGCGGTCGAGGTGGCAACCGCCCCAGGTTACGCAGTAGCTCTTCGGCAGACCGTCCTGAGGTGATGACCGCCAGGACTTTGCGATTGCCGCCGCAGTGGCAAGTCCACACGTCAAAGCCGAAGGTTCTTCTCTGAAGCGAGGACCAGTCCAGCCTTGGGGGACGGAGCAGGCTCACGCGCTCACGGCTCGTTCTCAAGACGGGAGTCGCAAGGAGCGCTGGCGGCTTGAGGACCACGAGGGGACGCAAAGCCGCGTTCGGTGCGAAAACC
>JBQTKE010000714.1:0-1817 GCA_052386435.1 Myxococcaceae bacterium | reverse complement strand
GGGAAAACCGAAAAGGTTGATTCGACCAATCCGCCTCGACGATGGAGCTGGCGATGCTCTGGTCTGGCTGAGCGGGCGCCTGGTCATACACTCTGGCAATGGGCTCGACCCACGACAGACTTCGGCGACAGCGCTCCTACTTGAGCGGAACAAGCGTCAGATTACCTGCTCATTGGTGCGTCGCAACGTCAAGCTGGTCCTGCGGCCTTCCGCTCGCGCGCTTTAGGGTGATCAAATCCTCCAACGAGATGATCGAAAACCGCGACAACAAGTCGAAGTCCTTGGTGAAGCGAGGCACTGAATGAAAGCCCAGCGCCTGTCCAGAGGGGCGTTAAGACCCGGAAGTAAAGGAGGCAGCCCTGTCCGCACTGGTGAACGACGCCCCACTGCCGGCTATCGGTTCACTGAGCTCATTGGGGCTGCGGCGTAGCGCGGGCCGGCCGCCGCTCCTCTGGGAAAGACTTCTTCGATTCGCGCGAGCTCCTCAGTTGTCAGCTCCACCTTGACGGCCCCGACGTTCTCCTCGAGATACTTGCGCTGTTTGGTGCCGGGAATGGGAACGATGAACTCTCCCTGCGCCAGCACCCATGCGAGCGCCAGTTGTGAGGTCGTGCAGCCCTTGGTCTTCGCCAGGCTCTCCACTTGTTCAACCAGCTGGAGGTTCTTCCGAAAGTTCTCACCCTGAAAGCGCGGAGAGTGGCGGCGGTAGTCATCTTCGGGAAAGTCGGCCTCGCTCTTGAAACGTCCGGTGAGGAAGCCTCGGCCAAGCGGGCTGTAGGCGAGAAAACCAATACTGTGCTCCCGGCAGACCGCCAAAAGGTCGTCCTCCGGATCACGCGTCCACAGTGAATACTCCGTCTGCAGTGAGGTGAGCGGGAACACCTTCTGCGCGCGGCGCAGTGTCGCAGCGGAGGCTTCGGAGAGGCCGATCGCGCGGACTTTTCCCTCGCGAACCAAGTCGGCCATTCCGCCGACGCTGTCCTCAATGGGCGTGTTCGGGTCTACGCGGTGAAGCTGGTAGAGATCGATCACCTCCACGCCCAAACGTTTCAAACTGCCTTCGCAGGACTTGCGGATGTACTGGGGACTCCCGTTGTAGCCGCGCGCTGACTTGTCGTTGGGGTCGCGCACGATT
This sequence comes from Myxococcaceae bacterium, assembly GCA_052386435.1. Classification (GTDB taxonomy): domain Bacteria; phylum Myxococcota; class Myxococcia; order Myxococcales; family Myxococcaceae; genus JBQTKE01. Next base: position 682 of record JBQTKE010000714.1, on the reverse strand, counting down.
CCGCATTTGGTCGCAATGACCACGCGGTCGCGTTTGCCCTTGATGGCCCTGCCCACCAATTCCTCGTTGGTGTGCGGCCCGTACATGTCGGCGGTGTCGAGCAGCGTGACTCCCAACTCCAGCGCTCGGTGCAAGGTGGCGATGGATTCGGCCTCGTCGCGTCCGGAGTAAAAATCGCTCATTCCCATGCAGCCCAAGCCCAGAGCGGAGACCGTCAGATCACGTAATTTTCGGGTTTTCATTCGAGCCTTGTATATCGCTTCCGCTGGAACACCGTTAGAGGTCGGGAGTCCGTCGTGCAGCTCATCCTTGCGTCTACCTCAAGCGCCCGCCGAGCGCTCATGGACAGCCTCGGGATCGCGTATTCCGTCGAAGCTCCCGGCGTCGACGAGGATGTGCCGCTCGGAACCCGTCCGGAAGACGCTGTCGTGCTGCTTGCGGAACGCAAAGCGCGAGCGGTGGCGCAGCGTCATCCGGATGCGCTCGTCATTGGCTCGGACCAACTCGCGGTTGTGGGTGGCGAAGCGCTGGGAACGCCACCCGACCGCGCCGCGGCGCGAGCACAACTGCAAAAGCTTCGAGCGCGGCCGCATGTGATTGCTACCGGCGTCTGTGTTGTCGGCCCTGGTTTTCATGAGACTGCGCTCGACACAGCGCAGATCACTTTCCACGCGATCTCCGA
>JBQTKE010000713.1:0-3902 GCA_052386435.1 Myxococcaceae bacterium | reverse complement strand
TCGCCGCTTCCCGCCCGCCGCGGATCGCGTGCTGGAGCGCGGAGAAGCCCATGCCGTCGCGCGCGTTGGGATCCGCACCGGCGGCGAGCATCCGCTGCAGCAGACCGCACTCGTCCGCCAAGGCTGTCAAGCCGAAGGGCGACATCCCACCTCGCACCCATGTCCGGAAGTCCGCGCCTTCGTCCAGCAGCCGCCCGGCCCGTTCGGGGTCACCCTGATCCAGCGCTTCGAAGAGCTGTTCCGCGGAGGTGAGGGCCATGGCGGCACTGTACCGCCGCGACGGCACCGGCCCACAAAACTGAGGCCTCTGCCCAAGTGTGGGCTTTACGGTGCGGCGGGGGAGCGGTGAAAATCTCCGGCGTGACTGCCCAGAACCGGCGCCGTTCCTCCCGAGTCCGCGCGAAGAGCGTGGGCGCGAATGTACAAACGGATCAAGGACAGGCGTTTTGCGCCGTGGAGAATCTCTCCGAGGGGGGACTCTTCCTGCGAGCTGCCGTGCCGCTGCCTGTCGGAACCTCAGTGACGCTGAGCCTGGCGCGTCCCGGGATTCGCCGTGCGCTGCGCCTCAAGGGCCAAGTGGTGAATGTGGTCTACGCGAATACCGGAATGGGGCCGCCCGGGATGGGCGTGTCCTTTCACGAGCTGCGGACGGATGAAACGGTGCGGCTGCGCGAGCTCATTCGAGAGCTGCATGGCTTGGAGGCGCGCGTCGAACCTGCGCCGCCGTTGCCGCGTGAGCCGCGCAGTATTGCGCGAGCGATCGAGCGCGGCGTCGCCATCGGTGGCACCGGAGCCGCGGTGCGGGCGTCGGGGCCAAAGCAGCTGCCCGTGGCGTTCGAGCGTCAGATCGTGGATCAACTGCGCGAGGCCAAGAGCACGCTGAGCGATCTGCATGCGCGACTAACGTCGATCGAGGCGGAGAACGCGACGCTGAAGTTGGAAGTGAAGCGACTGCGAGCGCGGCTGCAGCAGGACGCCTGAGCAGAAGGAACGCTCGCACAGCCGCCAGTGCGCCCGTCCCTGCGCGCCGTTGCAGAAGCGGCGGCTTGTCGCTGCCTGTCCCCCAAAGACGCCAACCACGCTAGAGTGCCCGGTCATGCGTGGCGTCGCCATCCTCCTCGCTCTGTGTTCCTCGCTCTTGACTGCCTGCGGCACAACCCAGCCTGGTCAGGGGGATGCGTCCGTTCCGCGTGAGAAGCCGGAATACTGCCCCGTTCCAATGCCGACTGAATGTCCCAACATCCCCGTTCGCTACAGCGATCTCACCGCGTTGATCAGCGAGCGCTGCTCGGTTTGTCACACGGGCGCGGTGGGTGGACCTTGGCCGCTGAGCGATTATCAGTCGGTCGCGGATTGGCAGGACGCGCTGCGGGATCTCATTCGCACCTGCGAGATGCCGCCCGTGGAATCAGGAATTGAGCTCTCGCTCGAAGAACGGACGAAGTTCCTGCAATGGGTGAAGTGCGGCGCCCTGCAGTGAGGAACACTGCAGGCGACCGGGAACGCGCCTCGGCTTCGTCGACGATCCTCGGGAACCTGATTCAGGCGCGTTTTTCGGCTGCCGGGGGCGCTTGCGCGGGGCGGGTTTTCTGGTCGGTGTCCGCCGCCGCCTGGTGACTTGTGGCCTCGACTCCGGCGAGTCTTCCAAAGCGGAGGTCTGCGTGCCGCCGAAACGGCAGCGGCGAAAGTCCGAGTCGATGCAAGTCTCCCGTGTTTGGCGCGGCTTTGACCACGACCCAACGACGAGCGACTCGCGCAGCTTCTTTGAGCAATTCAGGGGGCGGCGGCGCGTGGGCGGCGTGGCGCCTCAAAAGTGAGAAGCCGGACTGCGCGAGGGCTGATTTGCTGAACATGGGATCGAAGTAGACGACATCGAACGTCCCGGTTGGTTGAGATGTCAAATACGTGAACGCGTCGGTGTGAATGCACTCAATCAGCGCGCGACTCGACACCGCGTCTTGAGTGCGCAGTCCTTCGGACGACAGCGCGTACAACGGCAAGCTCTTCTCCAAGCCCACGACCCTGCCGCGCTTTCCCACTGCGTGCGCCAACACCCAGGCGTCTTGCGCGAGTCCCAAGGTGCAGTCCAGCACGCGGTCCCCCTCGCGAATCTCTCCCGCCACGAGGATGCCGTCGGGTTGATCCACTCCCTGTTCCAGTCGGCGAATGCGTAGGTCCGCCATGCCGGGTGTCCAACGCGTGGCGCCTTGAGCATCGATCAACTCGACGCCGTCACCTCGGACGCGCAACACGGCCGCGGCGCGCTGAAGCAGCTGCTCCACTACGACGGTCGGCTCGTAGGGAACGAACGGGACGCTCAGCCGCGAGGCCAGCGCTTGCGCCTGCGCGAGCTCTCCTCGTCGGCCCAGCTTTCCTGTGGTCGTCACCAGCAGCATTGAGGCGAGCGCGATACCATAAACTCCGGCCCGAGCTCAGTTTCCGCCGACCAGCTCTTGCCTGATGCGCTCGGTGCCGGGGTCGCTGCCCAGCCAGACGTTGAACAGGGCCGCGCCGAAGTCGCTACCAGACAGGGTCAGGCGGGGGCCAGGCGCGCAGGCTCGCCGAACTGACCGCCACACGTTCATCAGTTCGCCGCACCAGGCGGAGCTAAGCGGCGGCCTTCGCGGCGTCGACCAAGCGCTTCGCGATGGCTCGGCTGATCGGGTGTCCCAGCTTTCGTTCGACATCGAGATAAATGGGCGAGCTGTTCAGCTCGAGAAAAACCCAGCGGTCGGTTCCAGGGACGTGTTTGATATCAACTCCCGCGAACACCAGACCGCAGGCGAGAGCGGCCTTGCGACAGAGCTTTGCGATGGGTTCGGGGAGACGCACCTCTTTATACGTCGCCCCCCCGGAGCTGTAGACGTCGTCTCCTCTGAAATCGAGCTGCTGCTCCGGTGTGACAATGGCGACGGATGAAACTATCTCGTCCCCTACCAGCATGATTCGCAAGTCATCGCCGTGGGCGCGCTCCTGAAAGATCACGGGAGCGACTTTGATCTTTTCCAGTCGCCCCAGCGCCTCTTCATCCAACTTCTGAGTGAGCGCCCCGCCTGTGACCGGCTTGTAGATGACGTCTTTGACCTCGGCGTGAAAGCGGCGGACCGCGGCGGGATCATTTTAGATCAGCGTCCGCGGGATCTGCGCTCCCAGCCGCTCCAAAACATGGAGCTGGTGAGGCTTGTATTGAAGGACCGTTCCAGCGTGCGGGCCGTTCACCAGAGTGACCCCATCGTGCTGCAGCTTCAGCAACCAGCTTAGGAAGTACGTCGCCCGTTCGCGCGACTGCATGTATTGGTTGAACCAATCGTGGTGCAACAGCAGCGTGTCGTCTTTTTCGATGGCAGGCGCGTAGGCAGCAGGAATGGATCGCAGGTAGTAGCCGCGAATGTCGTCGAGGCAGACGTTGCGGTAGGACGTCGACGTCCCGTCGAAACTCAGCGGATACCCTGAGGAAAACGCCTGCGCGTCGATGAAGACGTTGTCCGCGCCCAGCTTCTGGGCCTCGTCCGCCACCGCGCGACACTGGAGATCATTCGCATTTCCGAAGAGGCCGATACGCATTGGCGAAGAAAGCCACAAATCGTCACAGAATGGCCAGCAACCTTCAGGCGGGTGATTCCGAAAACCCTGCAGACGGCACACAGCCGTGAATCTTTCCCATTCGGAGCAGCCCATGAGCGACGTCAAGAACGACAAACCCTTCATCACGTACGTCCACCCGTCCGAGATCGGCTCCAAGAAGGAGTCCAAGCCCACGGCCGCGACGGAGTCCAGTCCTGCTCTCCCGACGCCAACCGCTCCCGCGCCGGTGACGATCTCGCTCGACGACAAGTTCGAGCCCTCTGTCACCACCCTGGCCCTTGGCGAAGAGACCGGCGGCTTCGGCGGCGGCACTGTCA
>JBQTKE010000712.1:0-3408 GCA_052386435.1 Myxococcaceae bacterium | reverse complement strand
CAGTTGGGAGAGCGTCGCGTTCGCAATGCGAAGGTCGTCGGTTCGATCCCGTCCACCTCCACTGTCGTAGGAAGGCTCTGACATTTCTGGTGTCAGGGCCTTTTGTTTTTTTCACGTGTTGGCGCGGTGCAGAACCGCCCTGCCCGCCAGCCACGCGAGAAGGTTCTCCACCGCGAGCGCCGCGAATCTCCAGATCGCGTGAAGCAGTAGAAAAGCCCGCGCCGAGCTCGGTGAACGCCCGGAAGCTCAATAGCACTTGATGGGCGAGGTTCCCGGGGGGGTGAGGAAGCTGTTGCCCGGCCCATTCGGCTCCACCGTGAGGACACTGCTGTTGGGGCTGACAAGGTTGGGAATGCCCGCTGGCCCCATCGGCTCCCGGCACACGGGCGCGTCGGGGAACTGCAAGATGTTCGCGAGCTGACCGCTGATTCCGAGCTGAGAGACAACCGCCGCCCGTTCAGGCGAGCCGGCGCGGGTGGCGAAGATCTTCAGTGCTGCCCCGCCGTCCAGCGAGCGTCCGCGCGGGAACGAAGAAGAGTGGTCGACGGGCACCATGCTGTGGCGGGCATTCTCGAACTCGTTTTGGTTCGCATAATGCGACCCAGTCATCACGTCGGTCACCAGGCCGTCCGGGCCTTGGGCTCCCATCACCGCGGTGACGTTGCCCGTGCGCTTGTCCTCGAAGAACTGAATCTGCTGCCGGCTCGCCGAACCGCCGTCCCGTTGGACGAGGTCGAGCCTCGCGGTGATCGCCTGCTCTGGATTCCGGGGGACAGCGGCGCTCTGCTCGCTGCCAGGGCGGGGCGGGACTGGCTGGCCCATCGAGTCAATTGGCGCCCCAGGAGGCATCGTCTGCTGCGGTGGCGCAGAGCCAGCGGCCTGTGGCGCGACGGGATTTGGGAGAACGGTCGTCGAAGGCTTCGGGGGCGGGCCGATAGGATTCATGGCTTGTTCTCCGTGTGGGGTTCGTGCGCACAAAGCAAACCGCAAGCCAGCTAAGAGGTCAACCCAGCGGCGCTCAGGGACTGCTCAGGACGTCCGTTCCCTGCTGCGGGTGCGCCTCGATGCTGCCTAAGCCGCGCATTCGAACCATCGTCCTTCGACTTGAGATAGGACGGCGCAGATGACTAGCGAGCGAAGCTTCTGGGCATGGGGGACGCAGGACCGGTTTCCGTCCGAAGAGAAGCGGCGTCAGTTGGGCGAGCAGGCCAAGGCGCTGCTCGACCTCGCCGCGCTCTCACCGCAGCCACTCCCTAGCATCGAATCCGCCCTGCTCCCCTCTCCTCTCGTCGAAGTGCCCACCAGGCTGCAGGCGTTCTGCGTCACCGATCCGCAGGAGCGTGTGCGCCACACGTATGGAAAGGCCTACGTGGATCTGGTCCGAGCCTTCGGGGGTGACTTCTCCGCTGCGCCAGACGTGGTCGCGCTGCCTCGCAACGAGGAAGAAGTCGAACAGGTGATGGAGTGGTGCGGCGAGAAGAAGCTGGCGCTGCTTCCGTTCGGAGGCGGGACCAGCGTCGTGGGCGGAGTGGAGCGGCCGAAGGGAGATCGCTTCGAGGGAGCCGTCTCGGTCGACCTGCGCGCGTTGAATCGAGTGCTCGAAGTGGACTCGGTGTCGAGGACCGCGCGCATTCAAGCAGGCACCTTGGGACCGCAGCTCGAGTCCCAACTCGCCAAGCACGGGTTCACCCTTCGCCACTTTCCTCAGTCGTTCGAGTTCTCCACATTGGGCGGCTGGCTCGCGACTCGAGCGGGCGGCCACTTCGCCACGCTCTACACGCACATTGATGACCTGTCGCAGTCCATCCGAATGCTCACGCCGCGAGGCGTCTGGCAAAGCCGCGCTGTTCCCGCGAGCGGCGCGGGGCCGAGTCCGGATCGCATGGTGCTCGGGTCGGAAGGAACGTTGGGGTTGATCACCGAAGCGTGGATGCGCGTGCAGCCCAAGCCTCTGCACCGAGCGACCGCCTCCATCTGCTTCGAAACCTTCGAGCGCGGCGTCGACGCCGCCCGAGCGTTGTCCCAGTCGGGCCTTTACCCGACCAACTGCCGACTGCTCGACTCGAAGGAGGCGTTCCTCAACAGCGTCGCGGGAGAGGGAAGCTCCGTGCTGATCGTGGCGTTCGAGTCCGCGGATCATCCCGTGGAGCCTTGGATCCGCCGAGCACTGGAGCTGACCGCCACGTTCGGCGGCCAGTGCGATGACGGGCCAGTGATCAAGACCGCCGGAGAGAAAGCCTCAGGAGGTGAGGCCAGCGTCTGGCGCCAGGCCTTCATGGACGCGCCCTATTTTCAGAGCGCGTTGGTGAGCCTGGGCGTGATCGCCGACACCTTCGAGACCGCCTGTACCTGGAGCCGCTTTCCCGCGCTGCACGCGCAGGTGACCGAAGCAGTCGAGAGCACCCTGCGACGGGTGTGCGGTGCTGGAATGGTCACCTGTCGCTTCACCCACGTCTACCCGGACGGACCCGCGCCCTACTTCACCTTCCTCGCCCCTGCGCAGCCTGGCGCAGAGCTCTCACACTGGGCGGAGATCAAACGGGCCGCCAGCGAAGCGCTCCTCGCCGCGGGAGGAACCATCACCCATCACCACGCCGTCGGGAGAACGCACCGCCCCTGGTACGACCGCGAGCGACCCGAGCCTTTCGCGATCGCGCTCAAGGCCGCGAAGGCCGCGCTCGATCCGCACGGCATTCTCAATCCCGGCGTCCTGTTCTGAAATCACCGAGGTTTTTCGTAGAGGCGCCAGCGTCCCTCGGTCGCGATCGCTCGCCAGCCTTTTGCCTCCACGTTCGCCCACTGAGATTGCGCGGAGAACAGGTAGTCGAAGTAGCGCGCGTCTTCGGCATTGGGCGTGTCCTTCGCGTCCCACTCCCAATTGAGCGGCTTGGTCGGAGGCATCTGCTCAGGACGGTAGAGCAGTGGGGACTGAGCGAGCGTGAGGAACGACGGCTCGACCACCGCGCCTACTCGCGCACGCGCGAGAGCTGTGACGTGATGCAGCGGGAAAAAACCGGCGACCTCCGAGACCGAATCTCCTTCTGGAATGACCGCGAGTAAACGTGCGCCCGGAGGAACGCGCTGAAGAAGCTGCTCAGGTCCCACTATTTCGGTTTGTAACGCGCGAAGGCGCTCGACTGCCAGGCCCGCGGAAAGAAGTCCGATCACCGCGGTCAAAGCAAACGCCGCGTTCCCTCGCCTTCCGCTTCCAACCACAAGCAGCGGTGCGAGCAGCGCCGCCACCACCGCGTAACGCTGATTGAGCACGAACAGCCAGCCAATGGAGTGCTGCTCTACTTCGCGATGCCGCACTCCATTGGCTGGCTGTTCGTGCTCAATCAGCGTTACGCGGTGGTGGCGGCGCTGCTCGCACCGCTGCTTGTGGTTGGAAGCGGAAGGCGAGGGAAC
>JBQTKE010000711.1:0-9030 GCA_052386435.1 Myxococcaceae bacterium | reverse complement strand
CCTGCCACCAGCTCTTCGTTGTGGAACGGCACCTCGCCCCACAGCCACGCACCCCTCGCCCCCAACCAGAGGTCATGCCAGCCGAACTCGAAGACCTTCTGATACCGAAAGCGCGCCTCGCCGAAGAACGGATCGTTGATGGCGAAGTACTGCCGCGCGAACGCTTCAATGTCGTGGCGGCGATCCCAACGTTGACCGGGAACGTCGAACACCGCGTCCGCCGCGAGCTCCGCGAAGGTGCGGTAACGCAGGAGCGTTCCTACGCCGTCCGGAATGGTCTGGCCCTCCACGACTTGCAGCCCAAAGAAACGGTTGAAGCGAATACCAAGACCGACGGAGACGCGCGCGCTCTCCAGCGCCGGCAAGGTGAGCTCCGCGCGCACTCTGAGGTCCGCGGTGATGGCGTAGTAGTTCTCCAAATTCAGGTCGCGGCGCTGGCGTGCAATCAGCTCGCTCTCGAGCTCAACGCGCGGACGGAACAGCGCCTCGCTCCCCATCCAGCGAAACTCCGCCGTCGTGCGCGAGAAGTTTGGGTAGTAGCGACCGCCGTCAATCTTCTCGCGGATACCGAAGCCGATGCTCGCCGCCGCCCGCCACTGGTCGCCATCGCGGAGCAGCGACTTGCCTTGGTAGTTGAGCCCCGTCTCCAAGCCGTCGAAGTAACCGCTGCGCAGGTCCAGCCCAAAGCCCGTGTCCCAGCGTTGATCAAAAATGAAGTGCAGCTCGTACGGTTCGCGCGCGTGAATAATCGGCGTGCCCTTATAGGAGCCAAGATTTTCCAGCTGCGGCCCTTCGTGTTTCACGTTCTGGGACGGCACCAGCTGATACGTGACGCCGCGTAAACCAATTGCGTCGGTCAGCTCTTGGATGTGGCGGTCCAGCGCGGGGCGGTTGAAGACGTCGTGAGGAAGATACAGCCCCAGCTTGAACTGAAGTGACTTGAGCGTGAGCGTTCCGCGGAAGACGACCTTCTCGAGTCGACCTTCATGGAGCTCCACTTCGATGGCGCCGTCTCTGACGACCGCTCTCACTCGAGCCAGCTCGTAGCCCGCCTTGAGGAGAAACTCGCGCAGCTGCGTCTCCACCAACGTGGCGGTGGGTTCGTCGGCTTGGCTCCCCAGAGGGAGCTTCAAGACCGCAAGGTACACCTCGTTCGCCAGCACCAGGTTTCCCTGAAGGTGAACGGGGAGCGGAGCCGAACCGGGCGTTTGCGTCTGAAAGGTGAGTGCCAGCGCCAGGAGCGCGAACGAAGTCACGCTCGCAAACTAGTTGAATTTCCAATCCTGTTCAGACGAACCGCACAGTCGTCATAATTATTTCTAATCACAATTTTGAAACAAGCGCTTTCAATTCATCGTACCTATGGACACATGGAGCACGTTGTCGTACATGCCGCGCCGACCGAATGACTGGGGGAGAGAAAACCATGAAGCGACTGATCGGAATGATGGCGGTGGTGGGGTTGGTGGGCTGTGGCACGGCGTCTGTGACGGGCTCTGACGAGTTGGGGGCCAAGGACTCACGGCTGGAGAACGGCGTCAGCGCTTATCACCTGGTTCGCAAGGACGTGAACCGCTGTGCCGCGCCGCGGTGTGGTGGTTACTGGCTCACCCCGCTGAACGTTGAGGGCGCGGAGGAGCTGTACGTCACCGTCCTATACTTCGGAAGGACCAAGCTGGGCTTGGAAGGGAACGACGCGCTGGAAGCCGCGGATGGAGAGCTGATCGTTCGCGGTGCCACGCCGGTCGTGGCTGCCGGGGAAGCGCAGCGTGCTGCTCGCACCTTTGAAGTGGAAGAGGTGTACCGCGGGTTGCCGGGTGTTCGCGTTGCCCCGGGCGACTTCTTCGCCTTCACCCAGTTCAGCGGAATTCAGTGCATCACCGCGCCCTGTCCCACGCTCGCGGCGCAGCAGGTGAACGTGGAGCGCTCTGACAACTTCAGCGATTACCAGATGTCGCTCAACCAGGCGTTCCTCGACGAGTCGTGGCTGCAGTTTGAAGCACGCGAGCAGGGCGCCATCGTCGCGGGTCACTTCACCGCTCCGGGAGCTTCGGAGAACAGGTTGGTGGTGAGCCAGGTCTTCTTGCCGCTGCCCCACCTGATTCGCTCCTGCCCCATTCAGCAGCCGCTGTCCTGCGCGTCGGACGAAGTCGTCACGTACCAACGCGAGCCGGATCGCTGCATGCTCCAGACGGCCTGCGCCAAACCCGGCTTCTGCACTCAGTCCATTCCGGCTTGCTCTCCGGGCTACACGCTGACTCGCTGGGCCGCCGGCGAGAGCGCCTGCCCGGCCTACCGCTGCGACCCAAGCTTCATCCTCGAATAAGTGGGTGACCACTCCGTTTAGCCCAAGGGGGTCTCGAGCGGAGCAGTCGCGTCGGGCGTGGTTTGTGCGTCGCGCTCCACAGCCTGCGGCAGCTCCACCACGAACACAGTGCCGCCAGCTTCCGCCGCGGTGACGCTCACCGTGCCGGACATGGCGCGGACAATTTCGCGCGTGATGAAGAGACCGAGTCCGAGTCCGCCGTAATTTCGATCCGACACGGCGCGCTCGAACTTTTCGAAGATGCGTCCCAGCGCTTCCTTGGGAATCCCGATGCCACGGTCTTTCACGATGAGACGCGCGTTGCCCAGCGCCTCGCCCAGACTGAGCTCAACCGGTTTGCCCGCGCCGTACTTGAGCGCGTTGGAGAGCAGGTTGGTGACAATCTGTTCGAGCCTGAGCCTGTCCCACCGACCGCAGAGCTGCGGCGGCGCATCGACGCTCAGAACCGAACCCAATTTGTGCGCGTGCGTTTGAAAGCGGCTCGTCACCTCGCGCACCACGTCCGCGAAGTTCACCTGCTCCTCCAATTCCAAATGCATTCGTCCGTTGGCGAGCCGCGACACATCCATCAAGCCATCCACCAGCGCGGCCAACCGCTCTGCTTGGTGCTTGGCCAGCTTCAGGGGCTCTTGCAGCAGCGGATTCATTCCGAGGTCTGGCCGACGCAACACCGACTGCAGCCGCATCACCAGCGCGGCCAGCGGTGTCTTGAGCTCGTGGCTCGCGACCGCGAGGAAATCGTCGCGCAGTTTGAGCGCATTCTTCGCTTCCAGCGACGCCGTCTTCATCACCTCGCGCGCGTTCACCGCCGCGGTGACGTCGAAGCCGCACGCCAGCACGCCTTCGACCGTTCCATCCTCGCCGTGAATGGGCTGATAGAGCATGGTCAGGTACACAGGCGGCGCTTCAGGCGAAGCGCCCACCTCGCGCACGGGCGCTTCGGTGATGACCTGGGCCTTCCCGGTGGCGTACGCCTCCTGCAAGAGCGGAAGATGACCATTCGTCCGCAGCGAAGGCACCGCGTCCGCGATCGGCTGACCCATCGAAAGCTGGCCAAAGTACATTCGCACCTTGTCATTGACGAGCTCGACCCGGAGTGACGGACCGCGCAGCACCGCGACAGGAAACGGGGCCTCCGTAAATAGGGAGTAGAGCCGCCGACGCTCCGTCTCCGCCGTATGGAGCGCTTGGCGCTGCGCTTCGAACACGCGCTGCTCTTCCTCGCGCAGTCGCAGCGACAGGCCGTCCGCGCGCTTCATCGCTTCACGCTCGCGGAGGAAGTTCGCCACCACCACCGAGACCTTGGCGCGCAGCAACTCCGGTGACACCGGCTTGAGCACGTAGTCCACGCAGCCTTCGCTGTAGCCGCGAATGATGTGCGCCTCTTCGCGGCTCATCGCCGTCACGAAGAGAATGGGCACGACCCGGGTCTTGGCGCGGTGTCGAATCAAGCGCGCCGTCGCGAAGCCATCCAATCCCGGCATCTGGACGTCGAGCAGGATGCACGCGAACTCTTCGGAGAGAAGGAGGCGAAGCGCCTCTTCGCCTGAAGACGCAATCACCAGCTGATAACCCAACGGTTCAAGCGCCGCCTCGAAGGCGATTCGATTGGCCGCGACGTCGTCCACGATGAGGACCGTCGCATGTTGGGGTTCAGCAATGGACATCGAGGCAAGCGTGACGAAGGGTTTGCGCCGCGGCAACTTCGTTGAGGAGTGGTCAGCCGGTCCGTTGAGTTTATCGTCTGATATTGAATTGTCGAACCAGCAAAATGGAGGAGCAGCGACCACCCAAGCGCCGGTGGGCGTACTCACGCGTCGTGTTGCCGCTAAATCGTGAACAGGCTGGCCCGGGTCCACTGACTGAACGCGTGGCGGCCGCCGAGCATGCGGTGCACGTAGAGCGCGGCGTGGATGTAGAGGACGAAGAGCCAAGCCGCGGGGACCGTCGTGCCCAGACACGCGGCAGCGGGACAGACAGGATAGGCGAAGCCGCCGTACGAGGTGGCGGTCCACTCGAAGCCCGTGCCGAAGATTCCCAGCAACACCGCGAAGAGGGGCAACCACGTCCGGCGCGCCTGCCAGAGATCAGGGAGCGCGGAGACGCCCAGGAACGCCGCGGCGATCCACGGCCAGCTCCCATGCGCGCGCTCTGGAGCGCCGAGATAGCCGGAGACGGAGTAGACGGAGATCCACGACGCGTGCGCGAAGACGATGTCGAGCAGCGAGAGCGGACGGCCGCCGAAGAGACCTTGTGCTCGGCCGCGGTGCCCGACGACCAGCGTGTAGCCGGTGAAGAATCCGACCGTCGCGAAGAGGTAGACCGGCGAGACGGGAAGCGCGTCCCCAATCCACTCCGGGTTCTGGTACGCGACCACGCCCAGGTACTCGTGAATTTTGTCGACGTAGGTGCCGACGCCGCCCAACACCATCCACATCAACCACGCCGCGGGACGACGCCGGTGAATGCCCCGGTCGGCGGGGGCGGCATATTCCGAAGCAACTGAATCGGCGACGGCAACGGCGACTTCAGCCACGACACCCTCTCTCTTCTCCCCTCCCTCCTCAATTGTCGCGAGAACAAGACATTTGTGTCCAATCGGTTGATTTTTCGTTTCTGTCTAAGCGCGTTAACCCAGATGTTTCGACGGAATACGATCGCTGTCACCAATTGGCCGAATTGAAAGGAGTCAAAAATGAGAGCGATGACGAAGACGAAGAGCGCTGAGCAGAGCAGCGGTGGCCGGTTGGTCACAGTGGAGGGGAAAGAGCTTCCTCTGCGCGAGAGCCGCATGGTGGTGGACGCACGAGCAGGAAGTGGTCACCAAGGATGACGCTCAGGGATCTTCGACCGTGAAGGAGATTCTGCGCCGACTCGAACCGTGACAAAGAGAGCGTGAATGAGTGTTCATGCATTCACGCTCTTTTTGAAGTCGTTCCCGGCCCGCGGTTGCAGACCGCCATCGACTCCGGACGAGCCGCCGCTGCTGCTGGCAGCGGACATTCCGCTTCCACGCCCGAAGAGCCGCCTCCCCCCGGATGCGGCCGCCGCGGAAACCGCACCGCCGCCGCTCGCACCCGGATTGGCATCAAGTTGAACGCTTCGATCGTCTGCCCGTTGCCCCAGAGGTGTCGACCTGTCGAAGCCCAGATTCGCTTGGCGGACGCGCTCCTCTAGAGAGCAAGCGAGCGCTGCGAGGCAGGTTGTCTTCTGTGCACGGCGTTCCCACCTCAGCGCAGAGGGAGACAAACCACCATGCGCTTACAAGACGCGGTGACTGCGGCAGTGTGCGCGATGGGCTTGGCGGCGGGCTGCGCGGGAAACCGCGATGAGGTCCGACGTGAGCCCATCGCAGTGAAGACTCAAACCGAAACCTCTCAACCGATGAAAGTGACCGTCACCGAGCGGAAGACCTCCACTTCGTCCGCGCCGCTGTCGAGCGCCACGTCGACGCGCACGGAGAGCTCGTCGAACATCCACGGCAAGGAGGCGGTGGCGAGGAGCACCGGGCCGACGCAGACCCTCCTCCACGATCTGGAACAGGTGGGGACGCTGCGGGAGGACCCGCGCGGAACCTTGCTGGTGTTCAAGTCGAGTGACCTCTTCGCCGTGAACGGGAATGAGCTGCTACCGGATGGGAAGCGCCGGCTCGACACGGTGGCGGCGAGCCTGAAGGACTCCTCCCTGAAGGACTCCTCCAAGGACCGCATCCGTATTGAAGCGTTCACCGATGGCGTGGCCGGCGAGGGCGACAATCTCAAGCTGACGCAAGAGCGAGCCACGGAGGTGCGCGACTACCTGGCGAAGCGCGGCGTGGACAAGGAGCGCATGGACGCCGTGGGAATCACCGCCGAAGGCCGACGGGAGAATCGCCGCGTGGAGATTCTCCTCCCCTGGCGCAGCAGCAATCTGGGCGTCGGTGGCTCGGGGCAGAGCCACTTCGAGTAGCCACCCTGAGTGACGTGCGCCGGGCGGTGTTTTCAGATAAGCCGCCCGGCTTATGGCTACTCTGGTTTTGATTCGTCACGGTCAGTCGCTCTGGAATCTTGAAAACCGCTTCACCGGCTGGGTCGATGTTCCCCTCACTGAGAAGGGTCGCGCGGAGGCGAAGGGCGCGGCGGAGCACATCCGAAATCTCACGTTCGACGTTGCGTACACCTCGCAGCTCATCCGCGCACAACAGACGCTGCAGCTGGTCTGCGAAGTGCTGGGCCAGAACCCGCCCACGATTCGAGATCAGGCGCTCAACGAACGGCACTACGGAGACCTGCAAGGGCTCAACAAGGCGGACACCGCCAAACGTTACGGCGAGGATCAGGTGAAGCTATGGCGCCGCTCCTACGACGTGCCGCCTCCCAACGGAGAATCACTGGAGCTGACGGCGAAGCGCACGCTCCCCTTCTTCGAACGCGCCATCGGCGGTGATCTGCGCCAGGGAAAGAACGTCCTCGTCGTGGCGCACGGCAACTCCAACCGCGCCATCGTGATGGAGCTCGACAACCTCACCGGAGAACAAGTGCTGGAGGTTGAGCTCGAGACCGGCGTCCCGCTCATCTACGAGATGGACAAGGAGCTGAAGGTCCTCTCCAAGCGCATCGCCCAATAGCCGCCCAGGAAACGCGTCGGTGGGCGCCAACCCTGCAAAGCCCTAAGCGCTTTGCACCTTGCGCGCTTTCGGCTCAGCCGCCCTCGCGGCGACTCGGCCCAGCCGCTCCATCCCGTCGCGCAGCAGCTCCGGCGGACGGTTGGAGAAGTTCAGACGGAGCGTGCTGAAGTCCGCGGTGTTCGCGAAGAAGGGCGAGCCCGGGACAAACGCGACGCCTTCCGCGAGGGCCGCGTCGAAGAGCTCCTCCGCGCGCAGTCCACCCGGCAGCCGCAGCCACACGAAGAGCCCACCTTCCGGCCGCGTCCAGTGCGTGCCTTCGGGCATGTGCTGCTCCAACGCCTTCACCAGCACGCGCTGCCGTTCCCCATAGACCTGACGAATCTTCGCCAGGTGCCCGTCGTAGTCGAAGTGACGAAGCAGCTCGGCCGTCGCGCGCTGGGCCACCGTCGCCGTGTGAAGGTCCGCGGCTTGCTTTGCCACAGTGAGCGCTCGGACCATCTCGCGCGAACCGAGCGCCCAACCAATGCGCAATCCAGGCGCGAGCGTCTTGGAGAACGTGCCCAGATTGATGACGAGGCCCGTCGTGTCGAGCGCCGCCAACGAGGGCAGCGCGGTGCCTTCAAAGCGAAGCTCGCCGTAAGGATCGTCCTCCAGAATCGGCACGTGGTGCTTCTGAGCAAGCTCAATCAGCGCATGGCGCCGACGCAGCGACAGCGTCGTCCCCTTGGGATTCTGAAAGTTCGGGACGATGTAGATGAGCCGCACCTTCTTCGTGGCGAGCAGCTCGGCCAGCGAATCCGTGCACATGCCTTCGTCGTCGCTGCGCACCGAAGCGAGCTGGGCCTGATAACCCCCGAAGCTCTGCAGCGCGGCGAGGTAACTCGGATCTTCCACCGCGACGAGATCGCCCGGGTTGATCAGGATTTTTCCGACAAGATCAATTCCCTGCTGCGAGCCGCTGGTGATCAACGTCCGCGACACTTCCGCGGGAACGCCGTTGGCCCTCTGGCGCTCGACGATCCATTCACGCAGCGGGGCGAAGCCTTCGGTGATGCTGTACTGGAGCGCCGCCTCACCCTCATTCGCGAAGACGGCCGCGTGGGCGTGGGCAATCGCGTCGATGGGGAACAGCTCTGGCGCGGGGAGTCCCCCCGCGAAGGAGAGGATGTCCGGACGCTCCGCGACCTTGAGGATTTCGCGAACAGCGGAGGCCTGCATCGTAGCCATGCGATCAGCGAGCTGGATCTTCTTCATCGCGACTTCTCCTCCAAGAGCGACTCGTCGACATGGACGCGCACGTCCTCCTTGATCGACGTGAGCGCGATGGTCGTGTTCGTCCGGGTCACGCCGGGGATGGTTCGCAGCGTCTCCACCAACAGCTGATCCAGGCTACGGGTGTTCTGCGTCTTCACCTTGAGCAGATAAGAGTCCTGGCCGGCGACACGGTGACACTCGAGCACGTCCTGAAGCGCGAGCACTTTTCGAGCGAAGCCCTCGAAGTACTTCGGGTGCTCAATGTTCACGCCGATGAACGCGGTGACGTCCTTGCCCAGCTTGGTCGCGTCCACGCGCGCGGCGTAGCCGACGATGATCTCTTTTTCTTCAAGCTTGCGGATGCGGTCCGCCACGGCGGGCTGAGAGAGCCCCACTGCCCGCGCCAGCTCAAGCTGGGTGGCGCGCCCGTCCGCCTGAAGCAGCTGTACCAGCGTGTGATCAATACCATCCATGCACAGAGATTTATATTATCGGTCAAACAAGATGACAACCTATAGTAATAAACAACTCGCGCACCGACAGGGCGGCTGGCTAAACCTTGCCTCCTCGGAAACGGTCCGTGTCCGTTCATGGCCTGGCGCGTCGAAACGGGCTCAGGCATAAGCGCGCCGCCATGAGGAGACCTATGACCCGTCAGCGACTGCTCGCCCTTTCCACTGCCCTGCTCTTCAGCGCGGCGTGCGGACGCCTCGCCACTGAGGAAGAGGTGCTTACGGAGGGGCCGCCTGCCAACTCGGAAGTCGACGCGGGCACGGAGGCCGACGCCGGCACGACAGGGACGCCTGACGCGGGCAACCCCATTGTCGTGGGTCCTGCCATTCGC
>JBQTKE010000710.1:0-11193 GCA_052386435.1 Myxococcaceae bacterium | reverse complement strand
GGTTTATCGCGAAGTAGGTCAGGTCGAGCTGCCACTCCGGGCGGAGGATGGCCTGCTGCGGGTACTTGGGAAACAGCTTCTCCACGAAGATGAAGACCGCCGCGGAGGTGAGCAGGTCGAGGAGCAGCCAATCCAGACCGAACGACAGACTTAGGTCGGCGACCGGGCCGGGCTGCGCGCGCCAGCCTCCCAACGCGAACGCCGCAAACGTGCAGAGCACGCCCACTGCGCCGAGCCGCTTCCAACGGTTGCGCACGAACGCAAACAGCCCAAGGGCCAGTGAGACACCCATCGCTCCGCGCAGCACATTGCCGAGGAGCTCCACGTCGTAGACATCGCGCAGCTCACCGGTAGTGAGCCAGGTCGGGTAGCGGAAGCAGACCGCGGCGAGCATGCTCATCAGCCCGAGCGTGGCCGAAAGGTAACCCGTGATGCGCCCTCGCCCTGGCGAGAAGGCGCGGCCAGACATGTCTTCGATCTGTCGGTCGCCGTATTCGTACGGCGGAGGGGAGGACGGTTCCGTCATCAAGCGCTCCGAAGAAGAAGAGCACGTTACCGGAGCCAGGCGTCGAGGCCCAAATGGGAGCTTTGCCATCTAGGCCAGATGCGCCCTGTTGTGCCCTTGCGGCTCCAGGATCGACGACCTCGTGGCGAAGGAACCGACACACGCGGGCCTTAAGCCTGCCGCGCCAGAGCCTCAAGAGCCCGGCGGATCCCCGCGGCGTCCAGCCCCAGCTCAGCGCGTTGCTTGCGCGCGTCTCCGTGACGCACCGGCTCATCCGGCAATCCCAAAAGCGTGACCCTCGGAGACCAGCCGCGTTTCGCGCAGAGCTCGAGGAACGCACTCCCAAGGCCACCTCGGGTCGTACCCTCTTCGAGAGTGACCACCCTCCCGCTGCGCGCCGCTTCCTCCAGCTTGGCCTCGTCCAACGGCTGGAGATAGCGCACGTCCAAAACGTTCACGTCAGGCGAAGCGTCAAGCGCCGCGAGCAGCAACGGACCAAGCCCAACCACAGTCGCCCGCGCGAATTCATTCCGGCGCAACCAACGCGCACCGTCCCTCTTCACTCCACCGCCTGATGCGCTTGCGGCGGATGCGACGCCCTTCGGCGCATCGTTGTTCGGTGCATCGCCGTGCTCTGATACCGAGCGCACCGCTCCTGGCGGCGGGAGCGTTCCTCGAGGAAACCGCAGCGCGGTCGGACCCGAACGACCCACTGCTTCACGGAGCAACGGCTCGAGATCCTCGCCGACCACCGGTGCTGCGATGGTCAGGTTGGGGAGAGGTCGCAGAAACGAGAGGTCGTACGCGCCCTGGTGCGTGCTCCCGTCCGCGCCGACGAGCCCCGCGCGATCGATTGCGATGACGACGTTCAGGTTCTGCAGGCAGACGTCGTGCAACAACGAGTCGTAAGCGCGCTGAAGAAACGTCGAATAGATGCAGACCACCGGCCGCGCGCCACCGGCCGCGAGACCCGCCGCGAAAGTCACCGCGTGGGCTTCAGCGATCCCCACGTCGTGAACGCGGTCAGGGAAGCGCGCCTTCACCGCCGTCAGCGCCGAGCCTTCGATCATCGCCGGGGTAATCGCCACCGCCCGCGGATCAGCCGCCATGACGTTCTCGAGCGCCGCCGCGAACGCTTCGCTGAACGTGCGCTGCCCATGCCGCGAGCGCACCAGCTTTCCATCCCGCAGCTCGTACGGCCCCATCGCGTGGCCGCGCGTCGTCTCGTCACTCTCGGCGAAGGAGAACCCTTTCCCCTTCTGCGTGCGCACGTGGACGACCAACGACCGCCGCGATCTTCGGCTCTCCTGCAGAACAGGAATGAGCGCACTCAAGTCATGGCCATCCACCGGGCCCAAGTACGTGAGGCCGAGCGACTCGAAGAAGGCACGCGCACCGGGTCCTCGCAGCATTGCGGGGATCGCCCCCACGTTCGCGGAGATGGACATTCCGTTGTCGTTGAGCACCAAGACAACTGGCCGCGAAGTCTGCACCAGATGGTTCAGCGCTTCGAACGTCAAGCCACCGGTGAGCGCGGCATCGCCCAGCACCGCGACCGCGTGGGCATCTTCGCCACGCAAAGTCTGCGCTTCCGCGAACCCGGATGCCGCGGACAGCGCGGTACATGCGTGGCCCGCCGCGAATGCGTCATGAGGAGATTCGCGCGGATCCAGAAACGGCGCCACTCCCCCCGCCTGGCGCAGCGTCGGCATCTGCTCGCGCCGACCGGTGAGGAGTTTGTGCGCGTAGGCTTGATGACCCACGTCGAAGACGATCTTGTCGCGCGGCGAGCGGAAAACCCGGTGAAGCGCGACGGTGAGCTCGACTGTTCCCAAGGACGCGCCGAGGTGGCCGCCAACCTTTCCGCACACGGCGATAATCTCGTCGCGCAGCGACGCGCACAGCTCAGGGAGCGCTGCTTCCGAGAGCGCGCGGACCTCCGCGGGTGAGGACACCCGAGTCAGCACACTGTTCAATCCTTGCGCTCCACGGAGTAGCGGGCCAGCGCGGCGAGTGGACCCGCCTTGGGCTCCAGCTCGCGAACCGCCTCGACCGCACGGGCGACTTCCGCGTGGGCGCGGCGCTGTGATTCTTCGAACCCGATCACCGCCGGGAAAGTGAAGCGCCCCGCAGCAGCGTCAGCACCCGTCGGCTTGCCCATGACGCCCGGAGTGCTGGTGATGTCCAGCAGGTCATCCGCGATCTGAAACGCCAATCCCACTGCTTCGCCGAACGTCGTCGCGGCCTGAAGCTGCGCGGCCGTCGCTCCAGCGGAGATGGCGCCCATGCGGCAGGCAGCGCGGATGAGCGCTCCCGTTTTCAACCGGTGCAGACGCAGGAGGTACTTCTCGTCCGAGGGTCGATCCACCGCGATGTCCAGGACCTGCCCACCCACCATGCCTGCCGCGCCCGCGCCGTAAGCGAGCTCGCGGACCAACAGGGCGCGCTGTGGCTCGGCACCCGAGGCGAGGAGCGTGAACGCCTCGGTGAGCAGCGCATCGCCCGCGAGGATGGCCATCGCTTCGCCGTGGGCCTTGTGGTTGGTCGGACGGCCGCGACGAAGATCGTCGTCGTCCATCGCCGGGAGATCGTCGTGGATCAACGAGTACGTGTGGATGTACTCGACCGCACACGCCGCATCCTCCGCCGCCGCGCACGGCGCTGACCGCGCGACTGCCTCGGCGAAAGCCAACGTCAGAATGGGACGCAGCCGCTTGCCGCCGTCGACCACCGAGTAGCGCATCGCCTCGAGCAGCCGCGGGGGAACCTCTGCCTCCAAGCGCCCCGTGCGATCCGCGATCAGCGTTTCCACCTTCGTCTGCTGGGCGCGCAGATACGCCTTGAGGTTGAAGCCGTCGGCGGGGGAAGAGACCGACGGAACGGGGGAAAGCGCAGTCGACAAGCGGAGCTCCTTCGAAATTCGCGCCCCTCTTACCCCGGAGTGACCGGAGAGATCAGCTCGCGAATCCGCCCAATCAACGTCGGGATCTCCACCGGCTTGGTGAAGTAGTCCGATGCTCCCGCGGACATGCCTTTTTTCACGTCAGACGCGGCGCTCCGGGCGGAGACGAAAATCACCGGAATCTCCCGGAATGCTTCGTTTTTTCGGACCGCGCGGCAGAGCTCAAAGCCGTCAATCCACGACATATTCACGTCCAGGAGAATGACGTCCGGCCGGTCCACGCGCAGCGTGGAGATGAGCCTCAGGCCGTTGGCCGCCTGCGTAACCTCGAAACCTTCCATCCCCAACGCCATCGCGAGCATCTCCCGAGTCTCGCGGTCGTCGTCGACGATGATGACCTTCTGCTTCCGCTCCATGCGCGAGGAATCCTCCGCCACCTAGAACGGTACGTCGTCGTCGTCCTCTTCGACTTTGGGGGCTGGAGCGGGTTTGGCGCGCTCGACAGGCTGCCCAGCGGACGGCGCCAGGTTCAGCGGCGCAGCTTTGTCCTCGCCGTCTTCGCTCAGCAGCTGCTCGACGCGCTTTTCCGCTTGAGAGAGCAGCTTTTCGCCGGTCCGAACCAGGCGAACGCCCTCCTCAAAGGAGAGCAGAGAATCTTCCAACGACAGGTCGCCGCCTTCTAAGCGCTTGACCACGTCTTCCAGGCGCGTCACGACCTCGCCGTACTTTTCCGGAGCTGCTCTGGCTTCTTTGGTAGGCACGCGCGGAATGTACCCGGTGGAGCTGACAGCATCAAACGGGTTGGGCATTTCGGAGGGCGAACGCGGTCACCTGTTCAGTGTGGCTTCGCGGGATGAATCGCTCTCACCGTGGCGTCGAGTGAGTCGCACGCTTCGAGGCTGTCGCAGCCGGGACCGGCGAAGCGCACGGTCAACGTGCTCCCCACGGTGACCTCATCCGCGCGGCGAATGACATGTCCGTCCTCTTGGCGGAAAGCCACCGAGTAGCCGCGCGCCATCACCTTCAGCGGACTCATGGCTTCGAGACGCCCCTCCAACGTGTGGAACTGCGTTCGCGCTGTGGAGACGCGGTGGCGCTGGCGGGTGAGTAGCCGCGCCCACTGCGATGCCAATATCTTCTGCTCTCGAGCGACGCGCGATCGTGGTGAAACGCGCTCAACGCCGTTACGAACACGAGCCAGCTCCGCCTGACGACGCTTGAAGGCTTCGCGCATCGCGGACTGGAGCCGCTCGTTCAGCTTCGTGAGCTCCGCGCGTCGGCGCTGAAGCTTGGCCTCCGGTCGCTGCCGCCCCAAACGTTCCTGCCACAGCTTCAGCGCTTCGCGCCGCTGCGTGAGTCCACCGCGGACCTTGCGGAGCATGCGATCCGTCTGCTCGGAGAGGTGGAGACGCTTCTGACCCAGGATGCGACGCGGATCCGAGAGGCGCGCGGTGGAACCGTGCAGACGCTGCCGGTCTGAAAGGAGTTGCCGCTCAATCGCCTTGCGCAGACGAAGGGACGCGGTCTGAAGCTGGATCTCCAGCTCCGTCAACACGGGAACAATGACCTCCGCCGCGGCCGAGGGGGTGGCCGCTCTGAGGTCCGCGACGAAGTCCGCGATGGTGAAGTCTACCTCGTGCCCAATCGCGGAAACGACCGGAACGGGACACGCGTGAATCGCGCGCGCGACCGCTTCCTCGTTGAACGTCCAGAGATCTTCGACCGAGCCACCGCCACGAGTGACGACGATGAGGTCGACGTCGGTGCGCGCGAGTCTTTTCAGCGCTCGCACAACTTCAGAGGCCGAACCTTCTCCCTGCACCCGCGCGTCGCAGACCAGGACGCTCATGCGAGAGTGTCGGCGGTGCACGACGCGGAGGAAGTCGCGCAGCGCTGCGCCGGTGACGCTGGTCACCACTCCAATTCGTCGAGGGACACGAGGCAGCGGCCGGAGTGCGCGCTTGCGGTTCTCGCCAATCAGCCCCTCCTCCGCCAAGCGCTCCTTGAGCTGCGCAAAGGCCAACGCCAGAGCGCCTTCCCCTACCGGTTCGATCCGCTGAACGATCAGCGAATAGCGCCCCGAAGGCTCGTAAAGGTCGACGCTCCCCTCGACGACGACGGAGAGCCCGTCACGAAGCTTGAAGCGCAGCCGCTGCGCGGTCGACGCCCAGACCTTCACCTCGAGCGTCGCTTCCGAATCCTTCAGCGAGAAATAGAGGTGGCCGCGCGGATTGGCTCCGCGGAAACCGGAGACTTCGCCTCGCACGCAGACGCGAAGGAAGTTGCGCTCCAACGTCGACTTGATCTGCCGAGTGAGCTCGCCGACCGAGAGGACCGCGCGCTCCGCCTTCGCGCTCTGCTCGCGAATCGCCGTCGGTAGAGCGTGCAACGGCTTGGCTGATGCGAGGGGCCGAATGTCGACCAACTTCTCCAAGCTCGTCGGCCGCGCGCCATTCGTAACGTGCTCGTCCACGGCAAATGCAGGCTCGAGCGCGGGCGCCTCGTTCGCGATGACTTTCGGAGGAACCTCTACGTGTTTTTCCGGAGTGACCGCGGCGAGCGAACCACCGAAGAGGTCACCCTGACCTTCGAGCGCTTCGGAGGGGCGTTTGGCTTTCATTCTTCCATCTTCTCCACGTAGGCCTTCGCCTTGGCGTGCAGCTCGTCGCGCGCGGTCGTCATCTCCAGCACTTCGCGAAACTTCTGGAGGGCCTCTTCGGGATCGGTTTCCTTGAGGGTGTAGCCATCCATGTACACCCGTCGCGCTTCATCCTTCGCCTCAGCCAGCAGAGCTTTAGCGGGGGCATGATCCGGATCCGCGCGCACCGCCTTCCTCGCCGATTCTGCCGCGAGCGCCCACTCTCCAGAGCCGCGCGCCGCGGCCGCCCGCTTGTAGTGCAGATTCGCCCAACGGGTCGCGGCGACCATGGCGTTGGTGCTGGTGGCTCCGCCGCTGAACTTTCGGTCCAGCATCACGAAGCGCTGCAGCCGTGGTTCATCCAGCGAGTCGGTTTTCTGGCTGAGCTCCTCCAGCACGGTCAGGTCGGTGACCACTCTCTTTCAACGAGGGGTGCTGCAGCTGTCGGCGATTTCCAGCGCAGCGCTGATCTCTCCGTTCTGGTACCGCTCCAGGACTTCGCGCGCGATTGAAGACCGAGCGGGCAGGGTTGCCGCGGCCGAAACTTCCGAGCTGTTGATCGTGAAGTTTCCGCGCGACAGTGGCTCCCGCTTCCCGCTCCTGCGCAGTGCCGTGGTGGCGTCGTTCCGAAGATCGGTCACCTCGCGATTGCCCGGCATGCCCTGAAGAAGATCATCGGTGAGATCGATCGCGACTTGATACTCGGAGCGGCGGAACGCTTCGCTGGCCTCCATCAGCCTGCTTTTCAGCTTCGCCTGAACGAGCCGGTCCACCTCCGCGACCAAGTTCATCTGCAAGGTGTTGGTCGGGATTTTCCGCAGGGCCTGCTTGGCGGATCCCGGCAGATCTTTGGCGAGCTCCGTTCGCGCAGCCTCGAGGAGCTCCTCGTTTGGAATCTCCTTCGCGCAGCTCTCCCGATACATGGCGACCAGCGCGCGCTGATCTTCCGCCGCGGTGACCCCGTTTAGCCTCGTCTTCGCCGCCTTGTACTTGCCGGCCATGATCAGCTTCTTCACGTCCTCGAGCACGGCGCTGACTTTCTGCCGAGCGCGCTCCGTCGCTGCCGCCGCCTGCCGCGCCTGGACCGCGCGGCGCTGAGTCACCAGCCGATAACCCAACCCGCAGATCAGCACAGCCAACAGCAGGACCAACCCACGCAGCGCCCAGGTCCCCGACAGCGGAGTCGGCTCGTCCTCATGCAAAGAGACAGGGATCATTCGAGAACGCCGACGGAGCCGCGCTTCGCCCCTCTCCACCCAAGACTCGGAGAACGTCAGCTCGGTGTCTCCCACCAAGAGCAGGTCGCCAGAGTGGAGCAGCGTCTCGCCTCGAATCGACTCACCGTTGACCAGCGTTCCGTTCCCAGAGCCGAGGTCCGTCGCGGTCCAGCCCTCGGACGTCCAGCGCAGTCGAAGGTGCTTCCGTGAAACGGACGTGTCGGGAATCGCGATGTCAGAAGCAGTGGCACGCCCGATGAGGATCTCCGCGCCATTGAGCGCAAACTCCTGCCCCGCGCACGGTCCGGCGCGACACGCCAAGAGCGCGACGCTGCCGCCCGCTGGCGCTGAACGCCTGGGATTGATGAGCGCGGCACTTCCCGTGTTCTGCCGGCGGGAAGGCTGCGGGGGATCCGACATGGTGCTCCCACTTCGAAGGTCAGCAGTCGCTAGATGCCATACTCGAGGCGCTTCCGGAGCCCGAGATTGTGACAGCGATGCTCCGCTGTAGGGAAGTACCTGGGCAAGGTCTCCAGAAGCTCTCGGGTCCTGCGTAAGTTACCGAGCTGGCGAGACCGTTCGATGTCCAGCAAAAGCCGCCCGCACTGGCTGTCCAGCCGCGCCTGAAGTTCCGCGAGCTGCACCTCGACCAGACGGTGAAGCTCCGGTTTTTCGTCCAATCCTTCGAGGGTTATCCAAGCGTTCCGGTACAGCTTCCAGGACGCGAACAGATTCTCCGAGGCCAGCTCCGCGCGCTGGGCCAACTGTTCCGCCTGGGTGACCAACTCCGCGGCACGACGACGCAATGTGACAACCGTCCCTTCCGGAACGGGAAGCGTCTCCACCCAGAGATCCGAGACCTGCCAGGTCCCGTCCGGAGCACTTCGCTCGAAGAGCAGCTCATTTGGTCCTTGCTTGAGCTTCGCCGCGGGAAGCACCAACGCATGCTCCCCTTCGTCGGGCGATACAGCGGCCAGCCGCTCTCCGTTCAGCCGCAGCGCCACCTCACCCTCGGAGACATCCTGCGCGACGTAGTGAAGCACCATCACCGCGCGGGTTGGAGCTTGCAGATCGACGGTGAAGGCCTTGAAGAGCGCGTGCTCGAAGTCGACGTTCCCCCTCCCGAAGCGAAGGCGCAACGGTTGGGACGAGAGAGAGACGGGCTCCGCGACCTGCTCTTGGCGGATGACCCACCAGGTCAGCAGGAAGGTGATCGCCAGCATCACCGCCGCGCAGATCCACAACCAGGGGATCCGCCTGCGCCCCTTGATCGGCTTGCGCAGCGGAAGAATCACCGTCTCTTTGTCTTCGGGAGGCAGCTCTCGAACCGTCACGTCGCCTCGCTCCAGCGGGTAGTGCATCGTCTTATCCCCCAAAGCCGCCAAACATAAATGCAAAGACGATGGGTCCAAACAGGATCAGGAACACCGTCGGAAAAATGCAAGCGATGAGCGGAAAGAGCATCTTCACCGGCGCCTCGTTGGCGAGCTTCTCCGCCCGTTGCGCACGTTCGGAACGAAGCTGCGCGGACTGAATGCGAAGGACCTTGCCCACCCCGGTGCCCATCCGATCCGCTTGAACCAGCGCGCCAACAAAAGACTGCAGCGCGGGCAGCGCCACCCGCGAGGTCATGGCCTTCAGCGCCTCCTCGCGCGTCTTCCCCATCTTGAGCGTCCGCAACACGAGGGTGAGCTCATCGTGCAGCGGGCCTGGTCTCCCCTTCTCCACGACCTTCGCCAGTGCGCCGCTGAAGTCGAGTCCGGCCTCCACCGACAGGGTCAGCAAGTCCAGGTCATGAGGCAACGCGCGGGAGATGGCGAGGTGCCGCTTCTTCACTTGATCCGAGAGCCACAGCAGCGGGCACGCCGCGCCGAACAGGGCCAGCGCCAACGCCCAGGGTCCTCGAAACACCAGCGCGCCCAGAACCCCGCAGGCGAGGAAGCCCAGCTCCTGGAGCAACAGAATGTCCTCGGGGCGTTTCGACAGCGCGGCCTGGGCGAGCGCTTTGTCCAACTTGGCTTCGTATCCTGGACGCAAGAGCACGCGGTTGAGGCACGTCGCGCCGTTCCAGAGGAAAAGCGTGGCGAAGACCACTGCGCCCGCGCTTCCCAAGACGGTGACCCACCTGATGAGCTCGCTAAACATGGATGTTCACGATCCGGCGAATGAGCAGAATCCCCAGCAGCTCCATGCCCGCGATCAGTCCGACCAGCACGTAACCGAAGGCGTGTTCAAACATTGGTTGCATCAGGTCCGGGCGGAGCCTGTCGAGCGTCAACCCAAGCGCGACCGGCAGAGACGCCACGATCCAGCCTTGCATCCGCCCCTGTGAGGTGAGCGCGTCGATCTTTCCTTCGATGCGAAACCTCTCGCGAATCGTCGCGGAGATCGTCTCGAAGATCTCCGCGAGGTTTCCGCTGAGCTGTCGCGCGATATTCGTCGACGTGACCATCAGCTCAAGATCCGTGGAGCCCACGCGCGCAGAGAGATCATTCAACGCGTCTTCCACGGACTTGCCCAACTTGACCTCGCGAAGGAACAGCCCCAGCTCTTGGGAGAGCGGCGGCTGCGAGTCTGGGGCGACGTTCTCCACCGCCTGCGGAAACGTGAGTCCCGCCTTGAACGCGTTGGCCATCGTCTGCAACGCATCCACCAACTGCTGGTTGAACTTTCGGATGCGTCGACGCTTGTAGAGCCGCAGCGACACGTTGGGGAGGAAGAACCCTGCAATCCCCCACGCCACCGCGGCCAAGGAGCCAAGGGCGAGCAGCCCCAGCAGCGAGAAGAGGATCGTCGAAACCGCGTTGAGCGCGAGCAGCTGGCGCGGCTCGATAAAGAGGAACATCGCGCTCAGGTCCGCGATCGACTTCACGACGTACCGCTCCCGATAGGTCGCGAGCGCCTTCCCCAAAACGCCGAGGACGACCAGGGATAAGAAGAACACCGCTCCACCGGCAAGGAGCACGATCACCGCGGCGCTCACGGTCCCGCCCCTCCGCGAATCACGTCCACGATTCCCGCGCGCTTCTTCTGGTACTCGCGGGTCCTCTCGCCAGAGAACAAGGTATGCAAGGTGGCGCGACCGCGCTCCTCGAGCAGATCCGGATCCGTCTCATTCCGCAGTGACAGAGTCAGCTTTCCTTCCTGTTGCGCGAGCACCAGAACCTCCGCCTCCTCCGGAATCACCAGCAGCGAAACGTTGGAGTAGTCGCGTTGCGACTCACCCGGCGGACTCGTGCCCGTTTGCCTTCCCGTCGCCACCACGATGACGTTCTGCAACAGCGTCACCGCGACCTGCTCGTTCGACTGCGGATCCCGGAACGTTCCGATCACGTCGACGTGATCATTGGGCCGCACCCAGCCGCCCACCGCCTGACTGCGTCCGGCGTCAATGGTGACGACGCGCGCCTTCTTCTGCACCTTCCCAGACAGGCGATCCGAAGGCTGACCCGTCCCGAAGTGGGTCCACGCCAGCGGGTCCCCTTTCTGCACAGGCACCAGCACGCGTTGATTGATCACGTACGAGGTCTGCTCCGGACGAATCACCGAAGAGGTCACAAACTGTTCGGGGACGCTGCGCTCCGCCACCATCTGCGCAGTCACCTCCGTGCCCTCAGGGAGGTCTTGAGCAGCCACTACCACTGGGATCAATTCCCACCCTCGACGCAGCTCTTGCTTGGTCGATCTCCACGCCACCGCGGCCGCGATTGCGGTCAGTAAACCCAAGCCCAGAGCGACGAGCAGCTGCGCCTTCAGGGGAAAGGGAGACCCAGCACGTGCTGAAAAGAATCGCCGTAGACCTGGTAAGCGGCCGCGAACAGCTCCACCACGCTCTGCTGCTCCCGCGGACCGGGAAGTATGCGGACCGTGGCCCCCAGAATCAGCCCCACCACCAACGCCCAAGTCAGAAGCGAGTATTCGACCATCATTT
>JBQTKE010000709.1:0-4293 GCA_052386435.1 Myxococcaceae bacterium | reverse complement strand
GGCCATGGCGTAACCTGTGGGGGTCAGGCTTAACAAGCTACCCCGCGGCGCCACGGTTCGGGATTGGATGTTCCGCGCCCCCCTTGGTGTACGTGTGTAACGCCTGACCCCAATGGTGCGCCAATGTTGAACCGACACGCGATCGTGCTGTTTCTGGGCAACGCCGCCCTGCTGTTGGTGCGTCCACTCACCGCCGCCGGCGGAGTGCTCTCTTCCGTCCCAGGTGTGGCGCGCTTTCTGCCTTTGCCCGTGTACGGAGCGTTGGCGACCGGCTTTTTGCTGACACTGGTGGGTCTTGTCCTCGACGACGGCAAGACCGGACCTCGAGCGCAGCTCGCGCACCTGCTGCAAGGCGCAGGCGTCGCGTTCCTGATTTTGGATGCAGCGCTGCTCTTTCCCCTGGGGGAGCCGCTGCTGCACTTGGCGCTGGCCGAGCTGGGCATTGGCTTGGCGGTGCTGGGCGTGTTGGTGGAGATGCGAGCCGGCTATTCGAGGCTGCGGCTCGCCGCGGGAGCTCAAGTGCTGGGAGACGCGCTTTATGTCGCCGCGCTGATCTACGGCGTGTTGCTGCGCACTGGACAACCCAGCACCGTGGGCTGGGTCTTCATCGCCATCGCGGGGCTGCTCGGCCTCTACGCCGCGCTCTCCAACCTGATTCTCCAAGTCGCGCGCGTGCGAAACCCGCAGGCCGGCTGGCGCTTCCGCGTTACCGGAGTGGATGACGTAGGGATGAAGGTCAAAACCCCCTCGGGCGAAGCGCAGATCGCCTGGCGCCATGTGGAGGCCGTGCAGCAGCTGGACGCGCGGCACCTCATTCTCGTGTTGCCCTCGCCGCTGCCGCCGGAGATGAGCGTGGCTGGGTTGCCGATGGAGGAGCTGCGGACCTCCACCGAAGGGTTGGTTCCCGAGACCGCGCCGCCGCCGGAGCGCTATGGCTTCGTTCTTCACGAGCAGGAGCTGGGACGATCTCTGAAAGACGCAGAGCAGCTGTTGCAGACCCACGCCGCCGCCGCCCATAACGCGGGGCAAGCGATCGCCGTCTAGTCCGTGACGCAGTCACCGCGAGGAGACGTCTGAGTGCCCACGTCACCTGATTCGGAACGGAAGAAGACAGTCCGAGCGCCCAAAGGTGCCGGTCACGTCGCAAAGATCTCCGCGTTCTTCGCGAACTTTCGCTGGTTCTTCATGCCGGCGGGCCTCTTCGCCTTGGTAGCGGTGGGCGTTCACGCCGCGGCGGACGTGCTCGACGACCACGTGCTGCGCCTCTTCGATCAGCTCGACAAAGTCTTGGACAGCCTCTGGGGCGCGAACTCCCTCACGCAGCCGTTGGTCGATTGGGTGGGAGCGGAGCAACGGACCGTCGCCGCGCGCGCCCTGATGTTGCTCTGGGAGCTGGTGGCCGACCTGCTCCTCGCGTTTCCGGTGTTGGGCTACGCGGAGGAAGCGCATCCCAAGCCGGGCAAGAAAAAGTTCTTACCCGTCGAATCCCGCCGCTTCCCCGTGTTGGCGCAGCGGATCAAACAACGTCCGACGACGCTGCGCCTCTTCCGCCCCATCGCAACCGGAGCGATGGCTGTCGCCGGAGCCTGCGCCGTCGCGCGCATGGTGCAGGGCGCGCTCTACCTGTCCATGCACCAAGGCATCGCGGATCGCTTCGCCGGGCCGATCGCGAGGTTGTTCGCCGTCCTCGCACTCGTCGGCGTGTTGATCTCCTTCGGTTGGCGCGCCGTGTTGCAGAGCTTGGCGGACGCCGACGAAACCTCAGAGCTGAAGGGATTGATCGGTCGCCGAGCGCTGACCACCGGCCTCTGGTGCTCCGTGTTGCTCTTGCCACTGACCGTCTGCGCCGTAATGGACGCGTCCCCCCTCTGGGCGTTTTTCCGCTGACATGTTCCTGCGCCGAACACGCGGTCTGCTCGACTTACTGCTCGCGTCGCTCTGCCTCTGGGCGGCGTACCACCACACGCCGTTGGGAGCGTTGCTGCGTTCGATCGCCGGAGTCACGTTTGGCGTGGAGAGCTCCGCGCAACCGTTGCTCGCCTATTACAACGGAGGCGTCTACGGCCGAGCCGAAGCGCCATCCCTGCTGCGACTTCCGCCGCCGCTGCCCAACCACGGCGAAGTACCCGCGGGAGAAGCGTTGGCCTGGGGAGTCTTCGCGGCGCTCCAAGAAGAGTCCCTCGCCGGAAGAACCCCTGCGTACCAGCTCGCCCGAGCGCGAGGCTTCGATCCCACGCAGCTCGAGGAAGAGAAGAACGGTCCCGCCGCGTACGCCAAGCTGCTCAACGCGCTGACGTCAGAGCTGGGCTCCGAGGAGACCGCGGTGGCAGCGCTGGTCTGCGGCTACGAACCCGCCCGCTTCGCGAAAGATCGATTGGATGCCGAACGCGCGGAGAGCACCTTGGAAGGCTTGGCCCGTCAGTTGCCGCCTGGCTACGAGGCCCACGTGATGACCGCGTCAAAGGCGTTGATGTTGGGAACCGCGTACGGCTTGGCCTGGCCCGTCCCCGACACCGCGCCGATGACGTCACCGTTCGGAGTGAGAATGCACCCCGTGCTTGGAATGGAGCGAATGCACACCGGAATCGATCTGTCGGTGAAGCGAGGCACCCCCATTCAC
This sequence comes from Myxococcaceae bacterium, assembly GCA_052386435.1. GTDB lineage: Bacteria > Myxococcota > Myxococcia > Myxococcales > Myxococcaceae > JBQTKE01. The sequence goes on along the minus strand of JBQTKE010000709.1, from coordinate 1,673 downwards.
GTCGTGGCCGAAGGCATCGTGCGTCGAGTGAGCGAAGACGCCGTCAACGGCAAAGTCCTCACCGTGGATCACGGCCGAGGAGTGACAACGTCCTACTGCCACAACTCCGAGATCGTCGTGACCGAAGGCCAAAGAGTGATCCGGCGAGACCTGATCGCCCACTCAGGAAACACCGGAAGGTCGACCGGCCCGCACCTCCACTACCAACTCGAGCTTGGCCGCGTTCCCGTCGATCCCCTGAGGTTCCGAGTGAAGAAACCAAAGCTTCAAGAACCGTCCCCCTAACCGTCGCCGTAAAAACCGATCCCCGAACCCGAACCGGTTACCGCAAGCGAACGCGAACGCGAACGCGAACTTCCACCCGCGCCCGACCAGAGCTAGACCCGCGAACCTCTACAAAGGAAAGCAACCATGCGCCTGACCCTCCTGGCCCTCCTGACCTTACTGACCGCCTGCAACAAAGCCCCGACCACGGCAGCGGCACCCACGACCGAAGGCGAAAAGACCCTCTACGCCCTCGGCCTCTCCGTCGGCCGTAGCCTCGCCATCTTCAACCTGACCCCGGCCGAGCTCGCTCAAGTTCAACACGGCATGAGCGACGTCATCACCAACCAGAAGCCCGCGGTGGAGCTGGACGTCTACGGCCCCAAGCTCAACGAGTTCGCGAAGAGCCGCAACCAAGCGCGGACGAGCCAGGAGAAGAGCAAGGCCGCCGGCTTCCTCGAGAGCGCGTCGAAGGAGAAGGGCGCCCAGAAACTGCCGTCCGGGCTCGTCTACGTCGAACAGACCGCGGGCAACGGCGAGAGCCCCAACGCCACCGACACCGTGAAGGTCCACTACCGCGGCACCCTGACCGACGGCACCGAGTTCGACAGCTCCTACACGCGCAACGAGCCCGCCGAGTTTCCGCTCAACGCCGTGATCCCCTGCTGGACAGAAGGCGTGCAGAAGATGAAGCCGGGCGGCAAAGCCAAGCTCGTCTGCCCCGCGCAGATTGCGTACGGCGATGACGGCAAGCCCCCGAAGATCGCGGGTGGCGCGACCCTCGTCTTCGAGATCGAGCTGCTGGAAGTGAAGAAGTCCTAACCGTGGAACCCGTGCCGCGCGGGGCCTGGCTCCTTCCCGCCCTCGCCCTGTTGCCGTTGTTGGTCGGCCTGGGCGACGAGCTTCAGGAGATCGACCCCGCGCAGTACGCGGAGGTCGGGCGGCGCATCGCGCTTTCCGGAGACTTCGTCACCCTCCACGACGGGTGGGGCGCCTTCCTCAACAAACCGCCCATGGCCATGTGGCTCATCGCCCTGGCCATCAGGCTGATGGGCGCGACGTCCATCGCCGCGCGCCTGCCGTCGTTCCTAGCCGGATGCGTGACCGTCTGGGCCGTTGCGCGCATTGGGAGACGCCTCTGGGATGAAACAGCAGGCTGGGTCGCCGCCAGCCTCTATGCTGCGTCGTTCTCGCTGCTGTTGAGCGTCGCCGATCCAAAGATCGACGCGCTCGTCACCACCTTCATCACCCTGAGCGTGCTCTGCTTGGTCGAGGCGCGCAGAGAGCCGCGCTACCTCTGGGGAGCGTGGGCGTTCGCCGGCTTCGGCCTGCTGACCAAAGGACCCATCGGGTTGATCATCCCGGCGCTTGCGGTGTTTCCGGAGGTCATTCGACGGCGCTGGGACGGC
>JBQTKE010000708.1:0-8696 GCA_052386435.1 Myxococcaceae bacterium | reverse complement strand
GTCCGGGCGCTGGTGCCACCGTTGAGGAAGTTGACGGCGTTCCAGTCAGGAAGAATGAGATCGGCTTCGGACGCCAAGGCGACCTTGCCGGCGAGAAGGGCGACCAGGCCGGTCACCCAGGAAAAGCTGCGAGATTTCATGGTGTGCAACTCCTCGTTGTTTCTGGTTCGAGGGGTTGGCCGCCGTCGAAGGAGGTTTCGCTTCGTCGACGCTTCAGCACGGCCTCGCCTCCGAGGGGACTCGGAAGGGCGCCCCCCTTAGCATGGGAGCTAGGCGCCCCACAACCAGAACGCGAGGCTAACGAGCGGCAAATACAGGAAGAACGCCACCAGAAGAAAACCCAGCACAGCCTTGAGCTCCAGCATCGCGACCGCGAGCAGTGGCAACGCCCAGCACGGCTGAATCACGCGTTCGATCCCAGAGCGTGCGACTGAGCCATCTGACTTTCTTGGGGATCCCTGTGCGCTCGAAGTAAAAGATCGCATGGTCCAGCCAGGCACGTTCGTCGCGCTGATTCAGCACGAGGCCGCTGTCAGCGATCTCGCTGCAGCCTCAGATGCGATGTCCCACGACGCGCGTGAGAAGTTGGTCCGCAGCTTCTCCGCGAAGCAGTTGAAGACGCTCTACGCGCGCGGGGATGGAGCAACGGATCGAGCCTCGCTCGATTTCTTCGTTCCCGCCGGCACGCCGAAGGGCAGCACCGTGGAGTGGATTGGTCAGAACTCGCTGCCGCTCTTTCGCGCATTCACCAAGCGCTTCACCCGTTCACCGCAGGGCGACGCGCTGATCGGCCACAACACCGGCGCAACGCAAGGTTTGGTGGGACCGGGCTACTTCACCTGCGTCGTTCATCCGGAGCGCAAGTCTGAGTTCCTCTTCGATTACACGCGCTATCCGCAGGCGACACCGAACGGATGGCCCATGCTCGCGCGCAACGAACGCGGCATCAGTCACTTGGTCTTCGCGGGCATGCACGACTACGTGCGCCGCATCGGCAGCCATATGGCCATCGGTGCCGCGTACAACTCGAAGGGGAAGTTCAAAGGGCAGTACTTCGTCCTCTCGCGGGGAAGAACCCTGCCCGTTGGGAACTGAGACCTGGCTTAAGCCAGCAGGCCCGGGTCACGCTGCGGTGCGCCCTGCGTGCCACCTTTCGGGTAAGCCTCGAGCAGCTTCGCTGCCAAGCCTTCCCACTTCGCGTACGCGTCCGGAAAGGCGCTGCGTTGAACGGATTGCGCCGCCACCGTTGGAGGCAAGTTCTCGTAGTTCTGCACCTTTTGAAGCCTGTCGTAGAAAATCGTCGCCGCGTACTTCGGGTCAGTCACTTGCGCTGGCGTCCCCCAGCCTTGGCTCGGACGCTGTTGGAAGAGCCCCAGCGAGTCGCGGTCGCCATAGTTGAGGTTGCGCAGCGTCGACTCTTGCATGGCGGTAATCAACGCCACGTGGATGGCTCGCTCTGGCATGCCCTTGTCGCGACCGACCTGGATGATGATTTGCGCGTTCTGCTTCTGTTCCTCGGTGAGCTTTTCGAAGCTTCCCCCCGCGGGTCCGGGGCCGACGCCATTCGCCCCCGCGGTGCTTGCCGCTCCGCCACCCCCGCCACTGACCGAACTGTCACCACCGGTGCTGAAACCTCCACCACCCGCGCTGGCCGCTTCGGGAGGAGCTTCCTTCGACGAACCTTGGCTTCCTCGCAGACCCGCGCCGAGGCTGGGCGTGTTGGTGAGTGCAGCCGCTGCCTTCAGCCTTGAATTGAGCACCGCCATGATCACGGCGGCGAGGTCGTCGGTCGACTTCGGATCTTTGAGCAGCTTCTCGCTCTCGTTGATCAGCGCTTCGAGCTTCTTCTTCTCTGCCCGCCCTTGCTCCGTGTCAGGGAGCTTGGTCAGCTTTTCGCGGGCGTCGGCGATCTTCGCCTCGACGTCTTCGCGATCCATCGGCTTGCCATCAGGTGAACTGGCCGCCTTCTCTAGCTCCTCGAGGTGATTCGTTTCCTTCGCGACGTCCTTGAGGATCTGGCTGTTCAGCGCGTCGCTCTTCACGACCGAACTGCGCGACTCGATCTTCTTGTCCGCCGCGCGGACTTCCTTCTCCTTGTCCTGGTCCCGCGCTTCCGCCAAGCGCGACGCGACCTGCGCGCTGCCTGCGGTGGCCGGGTTCACGCGGAACGTTCCGGCAGGGGAGGACGTGTCCGCGAGGGGATGCCCAGACGGCGCCGTGGTGTCACTGCCCAGCGCGGTCATGTCCTTGCCGGTATTGCCGGAGCGCATGGGGAGGTTGACGGAGAGGCTGTTGGACGAGGTGCTGCTGCCACTCACTCGGCTGGAAGTCGCGCCCGCGGATTCGGTCCGACCGCCGCCGCTGCTGCTGATCTTTCCTTCGCTGGAGCCGCCCGAAGAACGAGACGACGTCCGCGAGCTGCTACCGCTGCTGCTGCTTGAGCTCGACGTATTGACTGACGACGTATTGACTGACGACGTATTGACTGACGAGGACATGAGGCTCCCGGATGGCTGCGAAATCTCCAAGATTGTCGGGCCCACGGTCGTCGAAGTTTCTTCCTGCGTGAGAAAGGGAGAGCCGCACGCATTCGGCCAAAGCCCATTTGTCACGCAGGGTTACAGCCAAGGGTGCGTCGTTCTTATCAGGAGGCGAGCGGAGGTCGTTCTAACGCGCCTCTTCGGAACCTGTCAGGCCGCGCTCGTAAGGTTCGACCCGTGTTACAAGCGGAGCCATTCGCGAGAACGCCTGCCATGTACGCCCGAACTCTACCCATAGGTCGAGCTGTCTTTGCCGCGTTGTTCCTGCTTCTGGCGAACGCCTGCCAGAACACCCAAGCGGGATTGCACGCCGAGCTTCAAGGTCCCTTTCGCGCCGGTGTCGACTACAGCCGGCTTGAGGTACGCGTCTACAGCGCGGACTCGCAGGACCCTCTGTCCACGACGGCGCTGGAGGGAAAGGATCTGCCGGCGCTCCCGTACAAGATGAACTTTATGTCCGGCTCCAAGACTCGTGCCGGAAGCGAAGTTCGCCTTGTCGCTGAGCTCTCGCTGGAGGGGAAGATAGTCTCGCGCACGGAAGGCTCTGGGTTCTTGCGCAGGGCGGGAGGTGGCAACCTGACGCTGGTGTTTTCACCGCTGGAGCAGACGGTCGACACCCTGCCGCCCATTCCGGTACCGCAGGATCCGAACAAGCTGCCCAACGGTCAGGTCTGCGCCACGGCGGATCAATGTCGCTCCAGCTTCTGCGCTCAGGCACGTTGCTGCGACACGGCTTGCCGCGATGCGTGCGGGACGTGCGATCTCGCCGGGAAAGAGGGCACGTGTTCGCCCCATGTGGATGGCGCGCCGGGAACGCCCAGCTGCACGCCGTTCCTTTGCGACGGGACCACGTTGGCCTGTCCCCTCCGCTGTGACACCAACGCCGACTGCGTGGGGACCGCGTTCTGTGACGAGGGACGCTGTGTCGACAAACGCAAGTTGGGTCAGGCGTGCGCGGACAACGTTCAGTGCGCCAACGCGCTCTGCGTGGACAAGGTCTGCTGCAAGTCGGCCTGCAGTTTGGCGTGCGACGTCTGTCAAGCGGTAACGGGCGACTGCTTGCCGGCGCCGGCGCGTTCTCCTGGTGCTCCTTCGTGCGCGCCTTACACCTGTCCGGGCGACGTCACCGCGTGCGCGGCGACGTGCAACAACAGCGCGGACTGCGCGCAGCCTGACTTCGGTTGCCGCAACAACAGGTGCGTCGAGCGGATCCACACATTCAAAGACAACTTCGACAGCAACATGCTGCCCAACGCGAAATGGCCGACGCAAGAGATCACCCCCGGCATGTCCATCACGGCGACGGGCGGCGAGCTCCAATTTGGTGCGAATCGCCCGGGCGTGCTCACGTTGACTGGGCCGCTCAACTTCGATGCGCGTTCCTCCAGCGTCCGCATTGAGCTGAAGAAGGATCCAGGCCTTTCGAACCGGAGCATCTTCCGTTACGGGCTGCGTCGCGCGAACGGCGGTCAGATTTTCTTCGAGCTTCTGGGCACGGCGCTCAATGTCGGCGGGACGACGGACAACGACACTGGGAACACGCAGGTGTTCGGCGGCGTGACGTACAACCCGCAGGCGCACCGCTGGCTCCGCATCCGCGAGAGCAACGGCGACACGTTTTTCGAGGCTTCGCCTGACGGAACGAACTTCACGCCGCTCATCCCCTCGCGAAACAACGTGATGTCTCTGGACAGCGTTGGCGTGTTCTTCAATCTGACCACCGCGGTGGCTTCCACGTTGGTCTTCGACAACTTGAATGTTCCGTAGCCTGAGCGGAGCGCGTCGACGACAGCTCACCGAAGCGTGGCCCATTCTGATCTTCGGCCTGGGTGGCCTGGTTTTCGCGCTTCACGCGATGGTGCTTAGCGGACTGGACCGCACCATGAGCGACTGGGGCGACACCCGGTTCGTGAATTACCTGCTGGAGCACGGCTGGCGCTGGCTCACTCGACAGAAGCACCATGAAAGCTTCTGGGATCCTCCGTTCTTCTACCCGGCGAAGGGCGTGCTCGCCTACGCAGAGTCGATGTTCGGCTGCGGGCCGTACTACTGGATCTGGCGCGCCCTGGGGTTCGCGCAGGACACGGCGTTCCAGCTCTGGTTTCTCACCATCGTCTTTCTAAACTTCCTCACCACGCATCTTCTGCTGCGCAAGGGGTTGAAGCTCACGCCGGTGGCCTCCGCGGTAGGTGCGTTCTTCTTCGCCTACGCCAACGCGCGCATCAATCAGGCGATGCACCACCAGCTTCAGCCGCACTTCTATTCGGTGCTCTGTGTGTACGCGCTCTTCAGGATCTTCGGGGAGCCGCTGCCGGAGCAGGGGACGCGCGAAGACCGCTGGCGCATGGCGTGGGTCGCGCTGTTCTTCGTCTTCGTCTCACTGCAGCTCTACGCGTCGTTCTATCTGGGCTGGTTTCTGCTCTTTACCTTGCTGCTGCTCGGGCTCGTCGGTTTGGCGCTGGCGTGGCAACACATCCTGGTCGCGCTGCGCCGCTATTGGGCGGTGACGCTGGGAAGCGCGTTGATCGTGGGGGCCGCGACCGCGCCCATGGTGCTGCGTTATCTCCACGCGGGCAAAGAGCAAGGGATGCGCCCGTTCGCGGAGGTGCTCTCCATGTTGCCTCCGCCCTTGGCGTGGTTCGACTTGGGGCCGGAGAGCTGGATGTACCGCGGCTGGCAGTCGCTCTTCGTGGGCATCAGCATGGAGCACGAGCAGCGCCTGGGCGTGGGCGTGGTCACCACCGCGCTCTGTCTCGCTGGCCTCTTCGTCGCGCGAAAGAACAAGGCGGTGCAGTTGGCCACGCTGACCGCGGCGCTGTTGGTCTTCTTGATGACCTGGTGGCTGCCCTCGTTCATTCCCTGGCGTGTTGTCTACGACACGGTTCCCGGCGCGGGCGCTATCCGTTCGGTGAGCCGGCTGGGGTTGCAGCTTCTGCTGCTGGCGTCGATAGGCGTGGGGCTGGCGTATGAGCACCTCGTCTCGCGCAAGTGGCAATGGCTGGCGGTGGCGCTGTGCGCGTTCGCGATGCTGGAGCAGCTGAACTTGGGGTTCTCCTTCAGCAAGACGCTGGACCGGCGCGACGTGCAGGCGATCGTCAACGAGATCGATCCGCGGAAATGTGACGCGTTCTATTTCTCGCCTGTGGGTGGCCGAGGTCCGTACTGGAAATACCAGAACGACGCGATGATCGCCGCGCTCAAGGCGAACGTTCCCACGCTCAACGGTTACTCAGGCCACGAGCCGCCGGGCTGGGACCTCAAGAACCTCACCCTCTGGTCCGACGCGGATCTGCAGCGGACGCAAGCGGCGCTGGGACAGTGGATCGCCGGAAACGGAATGGATGCCTCGCGCATGTGCTGGATCCGTCTGCGCATGAACGATGGCTACCTGCTGAGTGAGGGGTTCGTAGTGAAGGCGCCCACCCATGTTCGTCCCGGGGAAAAGTTCGACGCGGAAGTGTCGGTGCGCAACGTGGGCCTCCACGACTGGAAGACGACGACGCGGCACAGACTGGGATCTCAAGCGCCGCAGGACAATGACACCTGGGGTATGCAGCGGGTGGAGCTACCCCATGACGTGCGCACGGGAGAGGACGTCATCTTCCACGTCCGTGCCACTGCGCCGACCACGCCCGGCAGCTACGCGTTCCAGTGGCGAATGGTGCAGGACGGTGCAGGGTGGTTCGGACCGTTGAGTGAGCCGCTCACGATCGAAGTGAACTGAGCGACCGCCAAGCTATCGCTTGCCGCGCGTCGCGCGCTTCGCGGATGCCTTCGGGAGCACCGCGGTGATCCGCTGACCCTGCTTCGTCGAAACCATGTAGAGCTTCTTGGTCGTCTGGTGCCCGCTCTTCGCGAAGATCAGCTCGAACAACGTCCCGGTCCTGAAGCGCAGCGAGAGCGGCGTCTTGCCGAACACGCGATCTCCCACGCGGACCACGGCTTCGCTGGGGACGCTCTGCACCAGGACGAACACCGTGCCGCTCTTCGCCGCGTCGTCGGAGATGATCGCAGGTCGTTCCTGCGGTTGACGCGGCGGCTCTGCCGCTTTCGGTTTCTCGCTGATCCGCGGCGGTGCCATCCCCGCGTCGAGCTCGCCCACCACTTCGGACGTGGGATCTTCGATGGCGGTGCTCAAGAGCTGCTGCTCCTGCTCTTCGTCCACCACTTCTCCGGTGGGACCTTCCTCGCCGGCGTCGTGGAGCTCCGCGACCTCGGTGCCCGCGTCGACCAACGTTCCCACCGTGCTCTCCACGAGCGCGATCTCGGTGGGGCGCGGGGTGGTGACGAGCTGCGCGGGCGGCTCCTCGCGCTGGGGCGTGGACGCGGAGGAGATGACCTCGACCTGGGTCTTGGATCGACGCGACGACGCGAACCAAGCGAGCAGCACCACGGCCACGAACGTCACCGCGGCCACGAACGTCACCGCGGCAGGCCAACGGCGCCGCTTCTTCTTCGGCGTGGGAACTTGAATCGCCGCGTTGGGATCCGCGGGCATCTCCGCGGTCTGAAAGACGATCGGCTGCTGCGGCTTGGGACCTGAGCCCTTCTTAGGAGGAATCGTGGGCGGAACGATCGCCGACTCGTTCACCTCCGCCCAACCGCTCTCCGACTCAAGCTCGGTCTTCTCCAGCGTGGGATCGCGGTGCACCGGCGGCACTTGATCCTTCGCGTAGAGCTCGTCGAGAAACTGCTTCAACTCCGTCTGGCCCACCGGGCGATACGCGGTGCGCATCACCCTTTCGACCTCCAGCAGCATCTCCCCCGCGCTCTGGAAGCGATCCGAAGGCTTGAGCTTCATCGCCTTGAGGATGAGCTTGGTGAGCTCGCCCTTCAGCTTGGGCTTGTGCTTGCTGGGCGACGGGAACTCCGCGGCCTGAATGCGGACCATCGACTCCAAGTCCGTGGCGGCGGCGAAAGGAAGCTTGTCGGTGACCAGCGCGTAGAGAACCGTGCCGAGTGAAAAGAGATCGCTGCGCGCGTCCAGCGGCGCCCCTTGCGCCTGCTCCGTAGACATGATGGAGTTCTTCCCATTCTCCACCCCCGCGTCGGTCTTCTCGGTGAGGTTGCGAACCTTGTCGATGCCGAAGTCCGTGAGCTTCACGTCGCCGTGCTCACTGACCAAGATGTTCTGCGGGCTCACGTCGCGGTGAACCAGCCCCACCAACTCGCCGTTCTGCTTGAGGGTGTGCGCGTACTCGAGCCCGCGGCAGACCTGCGCGACGAGATAGAGCGAGAGCTCCGGCGACAGCTCCATCTTCGCGTCGTGCGCGCGGCGAACCAGCTGCGCCAAGCTCCAGCCTTCCACCAGCTCCAGCGCGAGGAAGGGCTTTCCCTTCATCTCGCCCAAGTCGAGCACGTGCACGAGGTTGCTGTGGTTGAGGCTCATTGCGACGTGGGCTTCGTCCACCAACATGTCGCGCGACTGCGAATCCGGGAAAAAGTCAGAGCGGATCCGCTTGATCACCACCAGCGTCTGAAAGCCCTTCACGCCTTCGAGCTGACCCAAAAAAATCTCGGCCATGCCGCCGTCGGCGATCTTCCTGAGGATGGTGTACTTGGCGGTGCTCATGGATCGAAATCAGGTGCCTCGTCTTATCACTTGGCGCGCTCGCTAGGTCGTTCGCACGCCTACACCGCGTTCGAAGTCGCGCGTGGCGTCAGAGTAGGGCCTTATGCCCGTGGTGTTCGTGCGCGCCAGTGTGAAGTCGAAGAGGTCTAACGCTCTGTAAAGTCGGCTCGTCATCACGGATGTCGTACCCATGAATGGCCGCGGGCTTGTGCGAACTGTTCGTTATGGCACTTCACCTGCTTTTGCACGCGCGGATGAGATTGCCCTTCCCAGCCGTGTTCGCGGTGCTGATGGCGACCGCATGTGGTGCGCCGGAGCTGATGGACGGCGAACAAGCGGAAGACGCGGAGCTGCTCGGGGAAGAGTTCGGTCAGCTCGACTCCGCGTTGACCGCGACCTACGACGCGCACCGACTGCTCGAAGACGTGGAGCTGGAAGGCGACCAAGCCGTGAGCGTGGAGCAGGTGCAGCTTTTTCTCGACTGGAAGGGCTCCTTCCTCGCCGGCTACGTCGATCCCGCGTACGGACTGAAAGCGTCGCAGCTCATCGTGACGCGAGCGCGAGCGCACAAGATCAGCCCGGTG
>JBQTKE010000707.1:0-16650 GCA_052386435.1 Myxococcaceae bacterium | reverse complement strand
ACCCATCCCCGACCATGTTCTCCACGAAGAGTGGAACGTTCTGCGGGAACGACCGCTCCGTGGCGACGCCCGCCAAGATCGTCAGCCCGGTGTCGGTAAAGCCCTTGAAGAGCGCGCACGCTTTGAGCGGCGCGATGGGAGCCGGCATGACTGCGTTTCTAACACGGAGTGTGGGCTTAGCGACTTTCGAGATGCTCGCGCGAGTAGCCCACGTAGTTCTGCGCGGACTCCTTGAGCCAGCTCCGCTCTGTGTCCGTGATCCCGCGCTTCACCCTGGCGGGCGAGCCCACCACCAGCGAGCCCGGAGGTACGCGGGTACCAGGGGTAAGCAGCGCACCCGCGGCGACAACGCAGTCATCCCCCACTTCCACGTCGTCCATGATGATCGCGCCCATGCCGACGAGAACGCGGTTCCCCACGCGGCAGCCATGCAGCACCACGTGGTGGCCGACGGTGACCTCGTCTCCAATGAACGTCGGGTAGCGATCCTTGAGGACGTGGATCATCGACAGATCTTGGATGTTGGTGCGCCGGCCAATTCGAATGGGATTCACGTCGCCGCGAATCACGGTGTTGAACCAGACCGAAGAGTCTTCGCCGATCTCCACGTCGCCAATCACCTGTGCGGAGTCTTCAATGAAGCAGGTCTCGTGAATGCGCGGCTGGTGCTGCTTGAAGCGTCGAATCGTCACGTTTCAATTCCCCCGGACGACAGATTTAGGGACTCTACGCGACGACGCACACTTCGGGCGAGAGCAGCGGACCTTCGGGAATCTCCACCGTGGGGGCTTGCACCCTTGTCACCTGCTTGCCAAAGAGCGCCGCAGGTGAAGATCTCTCCACGCGCACCTTGACGAACGATCCGGCCGGCGCGTCGCCGTCGAAGTTCACGGTGCGGTTCTCCGTGGTGCGACCAAAGCGGCGGGTCGGATCGAACTTGGAGCGACCTTCGACCAGGACTTCGACTTCGAGTCCCACTTGGGTCGCCATGATCTCGCCGGTGATCTTCTTTTGAATTTTCTGAAGGCGCTCCAACCGCAGCAGCTTCTCGTCGTGAGGAATTGCGCCCCACTGGTCTTCGTAGATGCCGGCGGCCGTTTTGGGTCGCGCGGAGAAGATGAACGAGTACTGGTTTTCGAAGCGGGCCTTCTCGGTCAACGCCAGCGTCGCCAGGAACTCCTCCTCCGTCTCGCTGGGGAAGCCCACGATGAGGTCCGTGGTCACGCCGATGCCGGGCCGAGCCTCGCGCAACTTCGCGAGTCGCTCGAGGTACTCCTCGACGGTGTAGTCGCGGCGCATCTTCTTGAGCACGCGATCCGAACCGCACTGCACCGGGAGATGAAAGTGCGAGGCGATCTTCGGCTCGATCCGAAAAGCGTCGATCAGCTCGTCGGAGAGATCGTGAGGGTGGCTGGTCGTGAAGCGAACGCGCTCGATGCCCGGGACTTGTGCCGTGCGCAGCAGCAATTGGGCGAAAGAGATCCCGCCCGCATACGAGTTCACGTTCTGTCCAATCAACGTCAGCTCGCGGACGCCGACACTCGCCAGACGCGACGCCTCGAGCAGCACTTCTGGAAACGCTCGGCTCACCTCGCGACCGCGCGTATGCGGCACCACGCAGAACGAGCAGACGTTGTCGCAGCCCTTCATCACCGTGACGAACTCAGTGACTTTTCCACGTGACGTCTCCGGATCCGCCTGCGGAAACACGTACGTCTCGGAGTCCACCCACGCCGTCTCCACCACGCGCGCCTTCTCGTTCTGCACCTTGCCGATGATCTCTGGCAGCTTGGCGATCGCATCCGGTCCGAAGACAAAGTCCACGTAGGGGACCTTCTTCAGCAGCTGCTCCTTCTCCTGCTGTGCCACGCAGCCGCCCACGCCAATCAACGCGCCGCGTGACAGCTTCACCGTTCGGTAACGCCCCAGCGCGGAGAGCATCTTGTCCTCCGCCTTCTCGCGGATCGCGCAGGTGTTGAGGAGGATCAGATCCGCCTCTTCCACGGCGGGGGTCGGGCGGTACTGCAGTGAGGCCAGGACTTCGCTCATTCGAAGCGAGTCGTTGACGTTCATCTGGCAGCCGAAGGTGTGAAGGAAATAGCGCTTCATCGCCGGGGCCTTATGCGCTGGCCGCCCCGGGAGGTCAACCCGATGGGTTCACGGCAGACGCGCTTAGCGGCGGCGACGCGGGTTGCGGCGCAACTTCACCGGCACCGGCACGGGCGCCTTGGCCTGGGCGATCATCCACGCCGCCATCGCCCCAACACCCGCAGCCAGCGCCATCCACAATCCGGTTCCCTGGGAGAAGAAACCAATCAGCTCAGGCTGCAGCGCGTTCGTCATGGGAGGGACTCCTGGGGCAACGGACAGAGGGCCATCTTGGCACCGGGCCGCGCGTTTTGGGGAGGGCCCCCCTCCATTTCTTCGAGTGACAGCTATGACGCAACGCGCGCCGCACCCGGGCGCACCGACTTGCGATCCAGGTCGGTTTTAGGCTCACCTCTCGGGCCGAATGCTCGATCGCATCAAGATTCGCGGCCCTTTGCGCTGTGCCGGAGTGGGCCGCCTCCAATGCGCCGAAGAACTGGAGACCGGAGCGCGGCTGGCCGTTCGCTGGGTCCCCAATCAAGCGAATGCCAACGGTTACGCCCAGACCCTGCGCGCCGTCCCCGAGCACCCCGCTCTCCCCAAGGTGCTCCACATTGGGAACGACCCAGAGTCGCTCTACGCCGTGCTTGAGTTTCCGGAGGGCCGACTGCTGGCCGCGGACGACGGAACGCTGATTGAAGCGGAGGAGCTCGCGCGAATGGGGCAGACCCTCGCCGAGGCCCTGCGTGCCTTGCATTCGAAGGGGATTCACCACGGCGAGCTCTCCCCGCACTCGGTGCTGAGGGTCTCGCAGACCCACCGTTCGTTGATCTGGGATCTCCCGCTGGTGCTGGCCGCGCGCATCACCGACCGGCGCAACGTGCGCGGGACACAGACTTCGCTGGAAGAAGTCGCGCCGTGCCTAGCGCCCGAGGTCGCGCGAGGCGATCGCTCGAGTCCCGCCGCTGATATCTACGGCTTGGCCGCGTTGCTCTGCCTGGCTGGAGGATCGCCGCCGCCGTTCGGAGAGAGCGCGCTTTCGATCCTTCATCAGGTCGCGACAGGATTTTGGAGACCGCGCATCCCTCCTCACGCGACCGGAGGTTTGAGACGAGCGCTCGAGCTGATGTTGGACCCCGCGCCAAACCGTCGGCCGGGTGCGGAGAAATGCGTGAAGCTGTTGGAGCGCTGGCATGAAGACGTCCCCTTCACCGCGGTGGTCGCCGCGCGCGCCAAGCAACAGCCGCGCGGCCGAGTGATCGCCGCCGCCGCAATCGCGTTGTTCGTCGTCGTGGGTGGATCGATTCTGGCGCTGCGAGGCGATCGAGAGCCGGAAGCCCCTGTTCCCGAAGCCTGGCGAGCGCACCCCGCGCCGCAACCGCAACAGTTAGAGCCAAACGCGGAGCTCGAGAATAAGCAACCGAAGCAAGCCAAGCCGCCGGAGTCGAACGAAGCGAAGTCCGAGCCAGGCAAGGCGCAAGACAACCCGAGCACTGCACCAGTCCAGTTGGACGAGACACATGCCGATCAGGAACCCGTTCTCGTCGACCGGCTCCCTGATCTTCGTGCCCCCGTTAAGGCGGCGCCCCCCGTCTCGAAACCAAACGCGAACGCCACCACCCCCTCCGACCTAAAACGTCCCTCCCTCTGAAAACTGCCCCGTTTCGAGTTGGGTCATGGCACAACCCTCGCGTTCAACTGCCGAGGTTCGACCGTGCCAATCCGGATCGCCGCTCTAGTCCTCCTCCTTTGTTCCACTGCCCTCGCCGCGCCGCTGACCTATCCGGGTGGCATCAAGCCGGTAACCTCCGTGGAAGGCATCACCGAATACAGCCTGCCCAACGGCCTTCGGGTGCTCTTCTTCCCCGATCCCACCAAGCAAACCGTGACCGTGAACATCACGTACTTCGTCGGCTCGCGGCACGAAGGCTATGGCGAGACCGGTATGGCGCACCTGCTGGAGCACATGCTTTTCCAGGGCACCCCGAAGACGCCCAACGTCCCCAAGGCGCTGACTGAGCGAGGCGCGCGTCCGAACGGAACCACGTGGCTGGATCGCACCAACTACTTCGAGACCATGACCGCGACCGACGCGAACGTCGAATGGGCGTTGCGGTTCGAGGCGGACCGCATGGTGAACAGCTTCGTCGCGAAGAAAGATCTCGACTCCGAGATGACCGTGGTCCGCAACGAATTCGAGTCCGGCGAGAACGACCCGTCCGGCATCCTGATGGAACGCGTGCTCTCCACCGCGTACCTCTGGCACGCCTACGGCAAGTCGACCATCGGCGCGCGCTCTGACATCGAGAACGTTCCCATCCAGCGCCTCCAGGCCTTCTACCGAAAGCACTACCAGCCGGACAACGCGATGCTCGTGATCGCCGGCCGCTTCGACGAAGGCAAAGCGCTGAAGGTGATCGCGGACAGCTTCGGCAAGTTGAAGAGGCCCGCGCGCCCGCCCGAGCCGACGTACACGGTGGAGCCTACGCAAGACGGAGAGCGCACCGTGACCCTGCGCCGAGTGGGCGACATCCAGGTAGCGACCGCCGCCTACCACGTGCCTGCTGGCGCTGATGAAGACTTCGCAGCCGTCGACGTGCTCACCCAAATTCTCGGCGACGTTCCCTCCGGTCGACTTCACAAGGCGCTGGTCGAGACGAAAAAGGCCGCTTCCGCGAGCGCCTTCAATTTTCAACTGCGCGAGCCAGGCGTGCTCCTCGCCTCCGCGGATCTCCGTAAGGAAGACAACCTGGACGCCGCGCGCACCACGCTCCTCGCTACCACCGAGGAGCTGGCGGCCAAAGCTCCAGCGAATGACGAGGTCGAGCGCGCCAAGACGTCGCTGCTCAAGCAGGTTCAGCTGATTCTCAACGCGTCGGATCGCGTCGGCATCCAACTCTCCGAGTGGGCCGCGATGGGCGATTGGCGGATGTTCTTCCTCCACCGCGATCGTCTGAAGAAGGTCACCGGCGGGGATGTGCAGCGCGTGGCGGCGAAGTACCTCAAGCCTTCAAACCGCACCGTGGGCGTGTTCGTCCCCACCCCAAAGCCGGACCGCTCTGAGATCCCCGCACAGCCCAACGTGGCGAAGATGGTCGAGGGCTACAAAGGAGACGAAGCGCTCGCCGTAGGCGAGCCGTTCGATCCTTCGCCCACGAACATCGACGCCAGGACCCAGCGTGAGAAGTTGGACAACGGTTTCCAGATCGCCGTCCTGGCGAAGAAGACGCGCGGGAAGTCTGTGGCCGGGCAGATCAACCTCCGTTTCGGCACCGAAGCGAGTCTGACCCACAAGCGGATCCACGGCGACGTCGTGGCCCGCATGCTCAACCGCGGAACCAAGGCCCACACTCGGCAACAGATCAAGGACGAGCTGGACAAGCTCAACACCCGACTCAGCGTCGATGGCAGTGTCGACTCCGTCCGAATCAGCTTCGAGACCCGGCAAGACCAGCTGCCCGCGGTGTTGAACCTGGCCGCCGAGCTCATCCGCACCCCGACCTTCGACGCGAAAGAATTCGAGCTGCTCAAGCGAGAGATGCTCGCGGGTGCGGAACAGGGTCGCTCTGAGCCCCAAGTCTTGGCGGGCATCGCGCTGCGCAGGCACCTCGATCCCCATCCCAAGGGACATCCGCAGTACGTGCTGACCGTCGACGACCATATCGAGGCGATCAGTCAGCTCAAGCTGAGCGAGCTGCAGGCGTTCCATGCGACCTTCTACGGTCCCTCCAACGGCGAGATCGCGCTGGTCGGTGACGTACCCGCGGAGACGACAGCGCAGGTGAAGAAGCTCTTCGGCGGTTGGAAGTCACCCTCCCCTTTTGAGCGCGTGCCTCTGAAGTACCAAGAGGTCGCCGCCGCGGACCTGAAGATCCCGACGCCCGACAAGGCGAACGCGTTCTTCCTCGCCGCGGAAAATCTCCAGCTGCGTGACGACGATCCGGATTACGCGGCCATGTATCTCGCGAACTACATGATGGGTGGCGGGTTCCTCTACTCGCGCTTCGCCAGCCGCATTCGCGAGAAGGACGGCATCTCTTACGGCGTCGGCAGCTACCTGACTGTGAGCCCGTTGGACCGCGTGGGTTCGTTCAACGTCTACGCCATCTACGCGCCGCAGAACCTCGCGCGCCTGGAAGCGGCGTTCAAAGAGGAGATCGAGAAGGTCCTCAAGGATGGGTTCACTCCGTCCGAGGTCGCCAAGGCGAAGGAAGGGATCCTCGACTCGCGGAAGGTCAACCGCGCGCAGGACGCCGGCGTCGCTCGCGTGATCGCGTCCAACCTCTTCCTCGGCCGGACCTACGCGTACGACACCGCGCTCGAGAAGAAGATCGCCGCGCTAACCCCCGCGGAAGTCCTGACCACGCTGCGCAAGCACCTCAGCTTCGACAAGATCTCTCGAGCGAAGGCGGGCGACTTCGACGCGAAGCAACCGCCACCGCCGGAAGCCGCGCCGCCCGCGGCGAAGACCAAAGAGACCAAGCCTCCCGCTGCGGTTGAGACACCGCGGTAATCGAAACTTCACGCCGAGATCGGCACCAGCTGCTCCGCCACCTTCGCGAAGTCGCTCAGCGATTGAACGACGACGACCTGATGGCAAAGCTTGGCGTAGTGAAGCATCTCGCTGTCGCCGAAGCCCCAGCTCCGTCGCTCTTCGGGACAGATCCAGAGCAGGCGGCGACACTTGCGGCGGATGTCTTTGAGCGCCCACGCGTTGTTCGCGTTGAAGTTGTTCCGTCCGTCTCCAATCACCACGACCGTGGTTCGACGGCTGATGCTGCCAAGCTGATCTCGTGCGAAAGCCGCGAGCGCACGCCCGTAGTTGGAGTTCGAGTGGAGGGAGATCGTCTTCCCCGCGGTGGCGAGATCGATGGCCTGATCCACGTCCAGCTCTTTGAAGTACCGCGTCACCTCGCCCACGTCTGAGACGAACACGAAGGATCGGACGCGCACGAAGAGCGACTGCAGCGTGTGCATGAAGAGCATCATCAAGCGCGACACGTTGCGGACAGAGTCCGACACGTCGCAGAGGATGATCACCTCCGGCCGCTCCGGTCGCCGCGAGCGAAACTGCGGAGCCATGGGTACCCCGCCCCAGGGCAGGTTCTTGCGGAGCGTCCGCCGAACATTCAACGCGCCTTTTCGATGCGAGCGTTGCTTACGCACCAGCCGGCTCTTGAGCTTCTCCGCCAGCCGCCTCACCGCCGAGTGAGCCTGCTCGATCTCCGCGCGGCTCAACGTGTGAAAGGGGCGATCCGCCACCGCGTCGCGCTTCTTTCGAGTGCGCGCCTGAATCTGACGCTCGACTTCCCGACGCGAAGCATCTTCCACACGCCTCAGCGCCTCGCCCAACTGCCGCGAGACGATCTCCACGCCCTCCGCAGAGAGCCCACGCGCGTTGAGCTCGTTCTCAATCGCCTGCAGATCGCCGCGAAGCTGATCGCCTCCGGCCGCCCCAATCAGCCGCCGCGAAAAGAAACCCGTCTGCAGGCTGCTCTGCATCTGCGTGAAATCCAGCTGCAACGTGGCTGAGCGAAACAGCTGCGCCAGTCGAGCGCGGTCCCCCTGTAACGCGGCCTGCGCGAGCGGCGAAAGCTGGTTGAACAAGCGGTTGACGGTCGCAACGACCATCGTCAGCTCGTCGCCCTCCAGCAGTCCCTGAGCAGTGAGCTGGTCGAGCAGCGACTTGTCCAACGCCTCGAGCGTCTTGATCGCGCCCGTGAAGAAGACATCAAACGTGCGGATGAACACCTCTTGATCCAACTCGCGTTTGACCAGCGCTGCTTGGAGCGCGGAGCGAAACAGTGCTCGGTCCTCCAGCCCCACCTCGCCCGTCGCCACCACCGCGTCGTTCACCTCGGACGTGCTGACCCTCACGCCGTTCTGGCGCAGCACCTCAGCGAACTCGACGATCCGAGCGTCCATGCGTTGCGCATTCTAAGCGTCAGCGCGGAGTCCTGCTTGATGGCCTCGTCCAGCCGATGTTCTGGCGACACTTTCCTGGCCACCTGTGCTTGGGCTGAAGCCCCAGGCAACGCTCTCCAATCCGGAATCATCCTTGGTCGGACAGCTCGCAGCAGGTCGCCTCAGCGCTCGAACGTCATGACGACCTCTGCGTGGTGCGTCTGCGGGAACATGTCGACGATCTGCAAAACCTTGGCCGCGAATCCCGCCCGCGCCAGCTCCGCGCCATCACGCGCGAGCGAGCCCACGTCACAGGCGACGTACAGGACCCGTTTGGCTCCAAGCGCGACCGACCACTTCGCGAGGCCAGACGCTCCCGTTCGCGGTGGATCCGCCAGGATCAGGTCAAAGTGACGCTTCTCTTGAATCAACCCTTCGCAGACCTTCTGGGCATCGCCCTGGACGAAGCGCACATTGCTGACGCCGCCTTCCCGAGCGCTGCGCTGCGCGAGCTCCAGTGAGACCGCGCCCGACTCCACTCCCAGCACCGATGCCGCGGTCCCCGCGATCGCGAAGGTGAAGTTCCCATTCCCACAGTAGAGCTCCAGCACCGCCTCCGAGCCGCGTGCCGCAAGCTGCTGCACGGCGGTGGCGACCAGTCCTACGTTCCCTTCCGCGTTCGCCTGCGAGAAGGCGTCGGGACGTGAGTAGACGGGGACCTCCGGCCGCAGCGGATAATCGCTTCGCAACGCGGGCTTCCCCACCACGACGGGGCTTCCATCCTTCGGAACCAACACCACGCCGGCGAGCTTCAGCTTCCGCGCGATCTCATTAATGCGCGGCTTCACGTTCCCTTTGAGAAACAGCGCGATCGCCCTCTTCTCCCCTTCCGCCAGCAAGTGCAGCTCGTCGATCTCCTGAGCAATGGGAGCCAGGTGCGCGAAAAGCTCGCCCGGCAGCTCTTGAAGTGGATGCACCAAGGCTGGACAACGCGGAATGACCACGAGGTCGTGGCTTCTCCGTCCGAAGAACCCAAAGCCGCCGCGGGCTCGATGCAAGACTGCCCGACGTCGGTAGCCAAGCGCACTCGGAGACGCGAGCGTGGGTCGCACCTCGAAGGTTTCGCGCCGCAGTCCACCCAGATGCTCGAGCGCGGAGAGCACCGCCTCGTCCTTGGCCTGACGTTGCGCTCTCTCGGAGACGTGCATCCAGTCGCAACCGCCGCACGTCCCCGCCAAAGAGCAGGGAGGCTCGCGGCGGTGTGGGCTGGGCTGAACCAGCTCTACGAGCTGGCCACGAAGAACCCGCCCGTCCTCGCGAATCTCCGCATGAACTGTCTCTCCGGTGAAGGCGCCGTCGACAAAAACAGTCCGGCCCTCGTGAGAGGCAACCCCCTCACCCAGCGCAGTCATCCTCTCGACAGTGAGAAGTACCGTCACTTCTTATCGGCGGCGGTCGGCTCGGGCAGCTCTTTGCGAAGCCGCTCGACGAACCGCTCGATGCGCGCGCGCTTCTCGTCATCCACGTCTACGAATTCGATCCCCATGCCCGGGACCTGGTTCGACGGGTTGTCGAACTCGTTCACCCGCATCACGCGACCAGAGAGATCAAACGGGAACGCGGTATCCGGCAGCGAGATGATCAGCCGCACCGTCGTCCCCACCGCCAAGGGATTGCGGGTGTTGATGAAGATGCCACCGCGGGAAATGTTGACCGCCCAGTCGGTGATGAAGCCATCGACGGTGCGATAGGCAACCAGCAGCTCGTGCTGAAGCCTGTCGGCGCGTCGCGCCTTCTTCGCCTTCTCCACCTTCTCCGGCATGTCGTCTCCGAGCTGGTTCACCGAGCGGATGAGGCGACTATAGCACCGCCCCATTGGCGGCAATGCCCCCTCACACCGGCATGGTGCGGAGGTCTTTGGCAACGATCAGCTTTGGGCCGGTGATCGTCTGGACCTGTTCCGGAGTAATCCCTAGAGCCACCTCTTTGAGCAGCAGCCCTTCCGGCGTCACTTCAATGAAGGCGTATTCGGTGACGATGTAGTGCACGCATCGCTTTCCTGTGAGGGGGAGCGAGCATTCCTTGAGGATTTTCGGAGTGCCGTCCTTGGTGGCGTGCTCCATCGACACGAAGACCTTCTTCGCGCCCATTGCCAAATCCATGGCGCCGCCCATCCCCTTGACCATCTTTCCGGGGATCATCCAGTTCGCCAGGTCGCCCTTCTCACTCACTTCCATGGCGCCCAGCACCGCCAGATCCACGTGGCCGCCGCGGATCATTCCGAACGAGGTGGCCGAATCGAAGAACGATGCGCCCGGAATCGACGTCACCGTTTCTTTACCTGCGTTGATGAGGTCAGGATCTTCCTCACCCTCGACCGGCCAGGGCCCAATGCCCAGCAGTCCGTTCTCCGAGTGAAGAAGAATGTCCATTCCTGGAGGTATGTAGTTCGCCACCAAGGTGGGCATGCCGATCCCTAAATTCACGTAGTACCCGTCACGGAGCTCTTGGGCGATTCGCTGCGCGACCTGTTCACGGGTCAAAGGCATTGTTGGTTCTCCCTCACGCGCTCTTCTTGCGAACGGTCCGCTTCTCGACCCACTTCTGGTAGCCCGCGCCCTGCACCACGCGCTTCACGAAGATGGACGGCACGTGAATCTGGTCCGGCTCCAGCTCGCCCACTTCGACGATCTGCTCGGCCTCCGCGATCGTCACCTTCGCCGCCATGCACATCAGCGGAGAGAAGTTCCGAGCTGTTTTGCGGAACACCAAGTTCCCCCAACGATCCGCCTTCCACGCTCGAACGATCGCGAAGTCCGCGCGGAGCGGTTTCTCCAGGACGTACTCGCGGCCGTCGATCATCCGCACCTCTTTGCCTTCGGCGATCTTCGTGCCCACGCCCGTCGGGGTGTAGAAGCCGCCCAGACCACAGCCGCCAGCGCGAATGCGTTCGGCCAGCGTGCCTTGAGGATTGAGCTCCACCTCCAGCTCACCGGAGAGGAACTGCCGTTCGAACTCTTTGTTCTCGCCCACGTAGCTGGCGATCATCTTGCGGACCTGCTTCGCTTTGAGCAGTACGCCCAGGCCCAGCTCCGTGGTGCCGCAGTTGTTGGAGATGACGGTCAGCCCTTTCACGCCCGAGCGGCTGATCGCGGAGATCAAATTCTCCGGATTGCCGCAGAGACCGAAGCCACCGCTCATCACCACCGCGCCTTCACGGACGTCTTTCACCGCCTCGTCCGCAGACTGAACGACCTTGTTCATAGGTTGCCCTCAAGAAAACCGGGACAGGCTACTTCTTGAGCAGATGCCCGTCAGCGCTCGACCATCAGCGCAATGCCTTCACCGCCACCACTGCAGAGCGAGGCCACGCCGCGCTTCTTGTTCAGGTCTTTCAGTTCGTGAAGCAGCGTCACCAACACGCGCGCACCCGAAGCGCCGATCGGATGACCCAGCGCGACCGCGCCGCCACGGACGTTCACCTTTGATGGATCCAACTTGAGGAGCTGGTTGTTGGCCACGGAGACGACTGCGAACGCCTCGTTGATCTCCCAGAGATCCACGTCGACCGTCTTGAGGTGCGTCTTCTCCAGCAGCTTGTTGACCGCGTCCGCGGGAGCAATCGTGAACTCCACCGGCTTGCGAGCCGCCTGTGCGTGGCCCGTGATCTTCGCGAGCACCGCGCGACCCTCCGCCTTCGCCCGATCCGCGGTCATCAAGACCAATGCCGCGGCACCATCATTGAGAGACGAAGCATTGGCCGCAGTGACCGTGCCGTCCTTCTTGAACACCGGCTTCAGGGTCGGGATCTTCTCCGGCTTGGCGTTCTTTGGACCTTCGTCTTCCAGCACGACAATCGGATCGCCTTTCTTCTGCGGAACGGGAACCCCCACGATCTCGTTCTTGAACGCGCCTTCTTTCTGCGAGCGAATGGAACGGTTCGTGGACTCCGTGGCGAACTCGTCCTGTTGCGCTCGGGAGATCTTCATGTCCGTCGCACAGGCCTCCGCGCATACGCCCATGTGGACTTGGTCGTAGACGTCCCAGAGCCCGTCCAAGATCATCGCGTCCTTCATCTCCACGTTGCCCATGCGCGATCCGTTGCGCATCAAGTGAGAGACGTACGGCGCGTTGCTCATCGACTCCATGCCGCCCGCGATCACCACGTCCGCGTCACCCAGCGCGATCGCTTGGTAACCGGCGATGACCGCCTTGAGGCCAGAGCCACAGACCTTGTTCACCGTCACCGCGGAAACCGAGTGCGGGAGGCCCGCGAACACCGAAGCCTGACGGGCCGGGGCCTGACCCACCCCCGCCTGGAGAACACAGCCCATGATCACTTCCTGGACCGCGTCCGGCGACACCTCTGCTCGCTCCAACGCGGCTTTTATCGCGATCGCGCCCAGCTGCGGGGCCGTCAGCGGCGCGAGTAATCCCTGGAAAGCCCCAATCGGGGTTCGTGCCGCACCGACAATCACGACTTCGCGAGCCATGTCTCTCTCCTCCGTGACTTTGCAGCCTTATGGCTCTGGCCAAGTGTGGACGCAAGGCTAACAGCCCAGGGCTGATTGGTTCTTGAACGGTTGCGACGGCTGGATGCCCAGAGGGCATCGCAGTCGCGCAGCGTGAGCTTCGCATCGGGCTCGCGAAGCTCACGCTTCTGGCGCCCACTCCCGCTACGGGTTCAAGGCTTCGAACGCCGCGCTGGTGTTCAAACCGGCGACATTCTCGTAGGTGCCCACGGCCAGCTCAACCACGCCGCTGGTCAGAGCGAACGGGACGGTGGACGTTGCCCGAGTGCTGACCGGCACCCAGGTGACGTTGTCCCCGGAGCGCTCGAAGAAGACCGTCCCTCCCGCCTCGCGGATCCGCAGGTAGCGCCCGGTGGCCATGGAGAAGCTGGTGCTGGCGAGGTTGGTGAACATGCCGTCGCCGTTCTTCATCACCACGGTGATGTTGTTCTGGCCGACGCTCATTGCCAGGGAGTGGTTCGCGTCCGCGGCGAAGCTGAGGATGACCTGCAGGGACGCGATGTTCTGATCTCCCACCGACTCTACCTGCGTCTTCACCTGCGAGCCCAGCAGATCGAACGACGTGTTCGAGCTGACGCCGGCGTATTGCTGGCTCTGCGTCAGCGTGACCTGCAAACGCCCGTTGGTCTGCGCTAACACCGCTCCGCTCCCGAAGAAGGGCATCCAGACCGTGGTGTTGAGCGCGCCGCCCTGGAAATTGTCCACCAACGACGACGCCTTCGGCATGCACACGCTGGAGACGCAGTTGAAGCCCGCGTTACAGCCCGTATTCGTCCCGCTGCAAGTGATGGTGCACGCAGCAGAGGTTCCGGAGCAGGCGTAGCGTCCGCAGCTGGGCGAGCCCGCTGAGCCCGCCGTCGCGAAGGTGCAGGTGCCGGCGGTGGCGTTGCAGACGTCGCATGGGCCGCTGCACGCCTGGTTGCAGCAAAAGCCATCCGCGCAGAAGTTGCTCGTGCACTCCGCGGCAGCGCCGCAGCTCTGTCCCTGCGCTTTCTGGGCGACGCAGATGAGCTCACCCGCCTTGCAGAAAAATCCCGCGGGGCACGTTGGATTGACCGCACACGAGACAGGAGGCGTGCCGGCGTCCACCTGGCCCGCGTCGCCGCCGCCTACCTGAATCGGAGAACCGCCGTCCGTCTCTCCACCAGCGCCGCCATCGGGAGCACCGCCATCACTGGTGCCGTTGTTTCCGACCGCGCTGTCCAGAGAGAAGCGAAGCACCAGCGTCTCCACCGGAGGACCGTCCAACATCGCTCCCGCCGAGACCTGCGCGACCTCCACATCCTGAAGCAGCGCACGCGCTGTCACCCTGAGCGGCGTGCCTCGTGGCGCAGTCTCCCCCGCCACGATGTTGAGGGAGTACGGAAGGCGCGCGTCCTCGGAGATAAGTCGTGTCGCCAGCACTGTTCCGGCTCCGTCCTCCCGTGCGATGTGGATTTCCAACGCGTCGAGCTGAAGCGGTGTCTCGAACCCGTCCTCGAGGACAACGTGCAACGCGGCGGCATCGGTGCGCCCGCAGCCGCTCGCCACGGCGACAAGGAGACCTAGACAAGCAACCCGGAACACTGTTGGCGCAATCACAGCGTCCACGGTACCCAACGGTGTCCCCCCTCCTCAAACCCAAGCGCTACGCACACACGCCCGCACCCGGTGGGGGGTCCCAGGCGGACTGGAAATTCATCGACTTTTCTCGCGAGAGGCTGCCCGGGCGCAACCACCACAAACGAACCGCGGCCGGAACCTCTTTCGAGATCCCGGCCGCGTGCACTGCAATCTTGTTCCGAGAAAGTCCTACTTGCGCAGCTTGGAGGCCATGACGTCGCCGAGGCGCGCCTTGGAGCCTTCCGCCTGCTTTCGCAAGTATTCCCTGTAGTCGTCACCGCCATCGTTCAGCAGGGCCTTGATGGACAGCGCCACCTTCCGGTCCTGGGTGTTGATGTCGATGATCTTCACGTCGACTTCCTGGCCCTCTTGGACGACATCGCGCGGGTTCTCCACGCGCTCATCCTTGAGTTCAGACACGTGGACCAGGCCTTCGATGCCCGGCTCGATCTCCACGAACGCGCCGAAGTCGGTGACCTTGGTGACCTTGCCCTTGATCTTGCTGCCCACCGGGGTCCGCTCGGACAGGGTGTCCCAGGGATCCGCCTGAAGCTGCTTGATGCCCAAGCTGAACCGCTCGTTCTCGACGTCGATGTTGAGCACCACCGCCTCAACTTCGTCGCCCTTCTTGAACATCTCGCCCGGGTGCTTGATCCGCTGAGTCCAGGAGATGTCGGAGACGTGCACCAGACCGTCCACGCCCTCTTCGACGCCGACGAAGATACCGAAGTCGGTGACGTTGCGGACCTGGCCCTTGATGACAGACCCAATCGGGTACTTGTCCTCGAGAAGCGTCCAAGGGTTCTGCTCGATCTGCTTCATGCCGAGCGCGATGCGCTTGGCCTTAGGGTCGATGTCAAGAACGACCGCTTCGCACTCGCGGCCGACTTCCATCATCTTCGACGGGTGCTTCACGCGCTTGGTCCAGGACATCTCGGACACGTGAACCAGACCTTCGACGCCCTGCTCGATTTCAATAAACGCGCCGTAGTCGGTGAGGCTGACCACCTTGCCCTTGACGCGAGTACCGACCGGGTACTTCTCGTCCGCGCGGTGCCACGGGTCCTCCTGGATCTGCTTGAGGCCGAGCGAAACGCGCTCCTGCGACGGGTCGAACTTGAGGACCACGACGCGAACTTCGTCACCCACATTGAACATCTCAGAAGGGTGACCGATGCGGCCCCAGGACATGTCAGTGATGTGGAGCAGGCCGTCGATGCCACCGAGGTCGATGAACGCACCGTAGTCGGTGAGGTTCTTGACGACGCCCTTGAGAACCGCGCCCTCCTTCAGGTTCTTCAAGGTCTCCTTCTTCATCTCCTCGCGCTGCTTCTCGAGGAGGACGCGGCGGGACAACACGATGTTGCCGCGCTTCTTGTTGAACTTGATGACCTTGAACTCAAATTCCTTGGCGATGTACTGGTCGAGGTTCCGCACCGGGCGGATATCGACCTGCGAGCCGGGGAGAAACGCCTTTACGCCGATGTCGACGGAGAGGCCACCCTTCACACGACCCACGATGGTGCCCTTGACGATTTCGTCGCGCTCACACGCCGCGCTGATCTCGTCCCAGATGCGCATCTTATCGGCCGCTTCTTTGGAGAGCTCCACCATGCCGGTGTCGTTCTCGCGGCTCTTGAGCAGCACTTCGACAGTGTCGCCAACCTTGACCTGAACCTCACCCCGCGGATTGGTGAACTCACCGATCGGGATCTGGCCTTCCGACTTGTAGCCGATGTCGACGACTGCGTAGTCCTTGGTGACCTGGATGATGGTCCCCTTGACGATCTCATTCTCTTTGAGAATGCCTTCGCCTCCCCGCTCCTTGAGCGAGGCTTCGAACATTGCTGCAAAGTCTTCTTCGGCTTCCATGCCGGGCTGTTGGTTGAGGTTCTGCTGCATGTGGAGGTTGGTCCTTGACGACAAACACTGCTGCCCCAGGTGTGAAACCCTTGAATCCGCGCGGGGTATGACGTGGATCTCAAGCCGCCGCCCCACGACGGGACGACGAAAGTCGCGCACCCTAAGCTCCCTTCATTCTGAAAATCAAGGCCCCCTCCGAACGAATCCGAGGGCTTGGGCAGATTGAAGCGACCGAACGGCGCGCGCCTGGCCTGTGTCTCCAACGCACGGCGTCCCTCTTACTTTCAGATCGCGACAGCCCCGCGCGCCTCAAGACGTCCGACCTGCGCGAAGCCCCATCGTCTCGAAGAGAGACTGCAGTCCGTGCCTCCGGCCTCCTCAAAGCCCCAGCCGAAGCTCAAGTGCCTTCACTCGCTCTTCGAGCCCCGCGAGCTCCGAGCGAGTACTGAACTCATTCAGTCGCGTGCCGATTTCGTCGAGCTGGCGCCTAATAGAGAGCAGCTCTGAATTCGTTTGCTGTGAGCCCATCTGAAGGGTCCTAATGGGTTCGGCGAGCCCTTCTACTCGTTCGGTGAGCCCATCTACTCGTTCGGTGAGCCCATCTACTCGTTCGGTGAGCCCATCTACTAGTTCGGTGAGCCCAACAACTCGTTCGGTGAGC
>JBQTKE010000706.1:0-3971 GCA_052386435.1 Myxococcaceae bacterium | reverse complement strand
GGCGAAGAAGGCCATCGCCGCGGTGGAAAGCGGAGAGACGAAGTTCGTTCCGGAGACTTGGACCGCCACGTACTTCAACTGGATGCGGAACATCCACGACTGGTGCGTGAGCCGGCAGCTGTGGTGGGGACATCAGATTCCCGCCTGGTACTGCAAGTCGTGCAGCCCGCGGAAAGGGGACGACACGGATTTGCCCTTGAGCGCTGACACAGTGCGCGTGGGCGGAATCGACGTCGCGCGAGCGGAGCCCATCGTTGCGCTTCAGACTCCAACAGCTTGTCCGAAGTGTGGAGGGAGCGCGTTCGAGCAGGATCCGGACGTGCTCGACACGTGGTTCTCCTCCGGGCTTTGGCCGTTCTCCACGTTGGGTTGGCCGAAGCAGACCGACGAGCTGAAGACGTTCTACCCGAACACCGTGATGGAGACCGGACACGACATCATCTTCTTCTGGGTGGCTCGAATGATGATGTTCGGGATCCACTTCATGGGGAAGGCGCCCTTCGAGACGGTCTACCTGCACGCGATGGTGCGGGACGAGAAGGGCGAGAAGATGTCGAAGGTGAAGGGGAACGTGATCGATCCCCTGGACGTCATCCGCGGCGCGCCGCCGGAGAATCTGCTTCCTTCGCTCAAGAACAAGTTCCCGGGCGGGATGCCTGCGTTCGGAGCGGATGCGCTGCGCTTCACGCTCGCGGCGATGACCCAGCAGGGACGCGACATCAAGCTCTCGCTGGAACGCGTTGCTGGATACAAAGCCTTCACCAACAAGCTGTGGAACGCGTCTCGGTTCGCGTTGATGAACCTGGGAGCTTTCCGCCCGGATGACACGTTCATCAAGGACCTGCCGCTGCAGCTCGCGGATCGTTGGATCCTCGCCCGGCTGCACAAGACCATCGGCAGCACGCTGGAGGCGTTACAGCGCTTCGGCTTCGCGGAGGGCGCGAACATCCTTTACCAGTTCCTCTGGTATGAGCTCTGCGACTGGTACATCGAGCTCTCCAAGGGTTCGCTCTACGGCACGGATGAGAAGGCGAAGACGAGAACCCGCGCGGTGCTGGTCTACGTGCTGGATCAGGTGACGCGCCTGCTTCACCCGTACATGCCCTTCATCACCGAAGAGATCTGGCAGAAGCTGCCGATCGATCGGCCGACTGAATCGATCATGATCGCGCCGTTCCCCGACCTGGACAGTCGGCTGGAGGACGCCGCAGCCGAGGCGGAGATGGCGCCGGTGATCGCGGCGATAGAAGGTCTGCGCAACATCCGCGGCGAGAGCAATTTACCCCCAGCGGCGAAGCTGGAAGCGCACGCGCAGAGCGCGGATCCGAAGGTTCGCAGGACGCTGGAGAAGTACGCACACTACGTGGTGCCGCTGGCAGGTCTCGCGTCTTTAAAAGTCCATGAGCCCGGCCCCAAACCCCCGCAGAGCGCCGTGTTCGTGGGCGCTTCCATGGAGCTCTTCGTGCCCCTGTCCGGATTGGTGAACGTGGAAGAGGAACGGGCGAGGTTGACCAAGGAGCTGGCCCGCGTGGACCAGGACCTCAGCGGGATTCAGCGCAAGTTGGACAACCCCAACTTCGTCGCCAAGGCGCCACCGGACGTGGTGGAGAAAGACCGCGCCCGCGTGGAGGAGCTGCTCGCGCGCAAGGCGAAGCTTCAGGACAACTTGAACCGCTTGTCGCCGGACGCGTCGAGCGACACTACGATGAAGGTCCACGTGTCCGGGCCAGACGCGGATGCGACCGGAGGTGTCGACTTGGCCAAGGAGCTCAAGGACGACCTCGCCGACGCGAAGCTGCCCAGCGAGGCGGATCCGCAGGTCACCCAGGCGCTGACGGAGCTGCGCAAGGGGACGAAGAAGGGGCTCTCCAAGAAGGACCACTACGATCTCGGGGTGGCCTACATGGGCATGGGGTTGGTCGACGACGCGGTTCGTGAGTTGAACCTCGCCAAGACGCCGAAGCCGGGTGCGACCGCGAAGGGGAAGGGGAAGGGCAAGGCGAAGCCGGGGAAGAAGGCGGCCGCGAAGAAGACAAGCGCTGCGAAGAAGACAAGCGCTGCGAAGAAAAAGGCGCCCGTGAAGGCGAAGAAGAAGCCCGCGCCCAAGTTCGCGAAGAAGGCGAAGGCGACCAAGCCGGCGAGGAGGGCCAAGTCAAAGCCCGCTGCCAAGCGAAAGTCGCGCAAGTAAGATGGACTTCACCGACCGACTAATCGACCTGGCGTTGGACGAAGACCTGGGGGCGGCGGGGGACGTCACCACCCGCGCGCTCATTTCGCCGAACGCGCGGGGAACCGCGGAGCTCTGGGCCAAGGAAGAGATGGTCCTCGCGGGCTTGGAGACGTTCGAGCGCGTCTTTCACAAAGTCGATCCATCGGTCCAAGTGAAGCTCAGCGCGGCGGACGGAGATCAGACGAAGCGCCGAGAGAAGGTCGCGACGTTGGAAGGACCGCTCGCCGCATTGCTGATTGCCGAGCGCACCGCGCTCAACATCGTGCAGCGCACCTCCGGAATCGCGACCCTGGCGCGAGCCGCCTCAGACGCAGTGAAGGGGAGCGCGCTGAAGATCCTCGACACGCGAAAGACGTCGCCCGGTATGCGCGCTCTCTCTAAAGAGGCCGTGCGAGCGGGCGGCGCGGTGAACCACCGCTTCGGCCTCTTCGATGGCGTGTTGATCAAGGACAACCACATCGCCGCGGTGGGCGGATCGATCAAAGACGCGCTCACCCGTGCACAGGAGCACGCACCGCGTCTGGTGAAGATCGAGATCGAGGTCACTTCACTCGAGCAGCTCAAAGAAGCGATCGCCCACGGAGCAGACATCGTCCTCCTCGACAACATGGACGACGATCAGATCCGCGCGTGCGTGAAGGAAGCCAAGGGCCGAGTCGAGCTGGAAGTCTCCGGAGGAATCACCCTCGAGCGTCTCCCGAGATTGGCGAAGCTTGGCGTCGACTTCGTCTCCATGGGCGCGCTCACGCACTCAGCTCGGGCGATGGATCTCTCGCTGGAGATCAGCCGGACCCCGTCACGCAAGCGTTAAGCGTTCGTTTATTAGGGCGGCGAGAAGGTGATGGACCAGCCGCCGAGTGATCCCACGTCCTCGGCCTCCATGTCGCCGAACGTGAGTCGCCATGTCCCCTGGACGCTTTGACCGGCGAACGACGCGAAGCTGGTGGCGGCCCCGTTTCCAGAGCACGGCGCGAAGTCGCCCCCGCTCACCACCCTCCCAGCGATCGTGGCATTGGCGCAGAAAGTCGGCGTGAAGGTCTCAGAGACACGGAAGGTGCCGAAGAAGACGTCTCCGGAGTTACACGCCAGCGCGGCCATCCGGTCGAAGAGCGTCACCACCGTGCCGGTGTTGACGTGCGTCAGCGTCGCGCGAAGGTCGCCGGCGAAGGGGTGGCTCAGGTTGTTCAGCGAGATCACGATCGAGCCGACGCTGAAGTAGTTGCTGGGCACGTTGATGTCTGAGTTGAGCGGCGGGCCCGAGGTAGCGGCGGTGCAGGTGGTCGCGGTGCTCTCCGGGATTCCGCCACCTCCGCCTGAGAGCTGGAAGCTGCAGCGAACGCGCACGCTGGTGACGTTGGCGCTTCCGGTCGTTCCAGCGCCGCTGGTCACCGCGCAGGCCTGGCCCATTCCGGTAGGGACCCCCCCCGCTTTCCCCGTCACCGCATCCGCAGCCCCGGCGGTGAGCTTCGTCGAGAACGAAAACGACCCGTTCGCGTTGAGAGAGAGATCGTCCCCGCCGTTGTTCTGGAGCACCAGTGGGCCGCCGACGAGTCCCACCACGGTGCCTCCGATGTTGTAGGTCGGCGCAGGGGTTCCGGAGTCGGGCGGGTCCGAGCCGGCGTCTGACGGAGTCCCCGCGTCCGAGGGAGCACCCGCGTCCGAGGGACGGCCACCATCGTCTGGGGACGTTCCCGAATTTCCGCCATTCCCTTCAGGGTTGCCGCCCGGGATCTCGCTGCCG
>JBQTKE010000705.1:0-2231 GCA_052386435.1 Myxococcaceae bacterium | reverse complement strand
GCTGTCCGAAGAGCGCGTGACTGTTGGATACGACGATTTCGACAATCCGGTCGAAGAGGTCAGGGTGGACGTCAGCCGGGACATGCGGATGGACGATGGAGCTGTGAAGAGCGAGGAAAGGCCATCTCACGTTCAGCATGTCAGATTCGAGTATCAGTACGACGCTTACGGGAACTGGACCGAACGGATTGTCTGGCAGCGAATGGAGCCGAACACTGACGAGCGGCCATCGAACGTCGAGCGCCGCACGATTGCGTACTACACCGAGTGAAACAGTACCGGTAAGCACTTCGAATGCTCCTGGGCGCTCGCGATGAACCCTGAAGAGCGCCCCGCCCTCATCCGAAGGCTGGCAGAATCGGCTCATGCCACGTGGCGCACGAATCCTCACCTGGAACGGAAAGGACGTTCCCCGCGACGCGGTCCAACTCCAGCCGCGGTCTTCGTCCGGACGACCAGAACCCTTTAACGTGTCCAAGACGTCAGCTAGGCAACACTCGCGCGGCGTTCGCCCATCGCCGGCGACAGCGGATCACGCTCGCTCATGGCAGAAGGGTTCCAGCTCCAACCTGGCCATCCATACAGATGTATGCTAATGTCTATACAGACGGAGAATCAAATGGCAAAAGCGGTCGCACCTCGGCCCAAGCGTGTCGCGAGCGGCACACGGCGCCCCCGCAGCAGACGAACCGGGTGGGTTCGCAAGAACGTGCTCATGGATCAGAGCAAGCTCGATGCTGCCCGACGTGCGCTCGGCGTCGAGACGGAGACTGAAGCGATCGACCAGGCTCTGGATCTCATTACGTTCGGAATGGAAGTCGCCAAGGGAATTGCGGCGGTCCGCCGAAGCGGTGGCGTCGACGACGTACTCGAAAATCGACGACGAGTGTGAAGTACGCGCTTGATACGAACATCTTCGTCGATAGTTTCCGCAGCGAGAAGGCCGAAGGCGAACTGCTCGCATTCCTAAAGCGGGCACTGCCGTTCACATTTCTCAGCGCAGTAGTGATGCAGGAATTGGCCGTGGGAGCACGTTCCAGACAGGCCACCCGAGATCTCCGCCGGTTGTTGTTCGAGCCTTTTGAAAGGCGGAGCCGTGTGTTTGTGCCGTCGGCTGCGGCGTTCCTGGAGAGCGGCAGCATGATCGCGTCCCTGGCCGCCCAAGAAGGGCATCAAGTGTCAGAGAATCCATCGCTGCTCAACGACGCGCTGATCGCCTGGTCCTGTCGAGAGCAAGGGATCACGCTGATTACACGGGACAGCGATTTCGATCGCTTCCTGCCATTCCTGCGCGGTTGGAGACACATCGCTCCGTGGCCCGTTATACCTTCGCGCCCTGCGTAACCGCAGCAACAAGAGTGCCTTGAACGTAGTCCGGAGTTCATCGTCGCCGGCCTCACCACTCTGCCCGCTGTATTCTGGTCGAATGGAACGAGACCTCGAGTTGATTCGCAAGCTGCTGGTCCTTTCGAGGGAGAAGAGTGATCCGGGGATGGTCGAGAGCCCGGATGTGGCCCGGAATACTCGGAATCCGTCGTGCAGTGTCACCTTCGCTTGATGTACCAGGCAGGTATGCTGAACTGCGAGGCGGAGAGGTCGAGCACGAGCGACAGGATCATTCGAGTGTATCCCTTCGATCTGACGTGGGAGGCATGAGTTCCTCGCGAAGATCAGACCCCGTGCCGGCATCCCGGATCAATTCAGAGGCGTAGAAGCTTCGGTCAGGCTGGCCGAAAAGCACGCGGAGAACCCGTTGCTGGGTCTTCGTGAACAGCGCGTCTGCAGGCGTCTCCTGGCGTAGCGACGTGAGACGGGCTTGGAACCCGATATGGGCACAATCATGCCAGACTTGGGTATGACCGCAAGGCTGAGCTTTGTCGTCCCAACGATCGGGCGAGTGCTCACTCGATCACCGAAGCCGCCGAGAAGGCACGGTCCCAGGCTCGACACATTCCTCGTGAATCAAAAACATCGGCCGGGGGATCCGTAACCGGGCGTGTACTTCGGGTAGCCAAGAACGAGAGCGACCGGGTCGCTGCTGTTGAAGCTGGCGACTGCGTCGGGTCCGTTCGAGGTCGATTCACTCGGCGAGATCCACTTGGCCGACGTATACGTCGCCGACACGTGCTGAATGACGTCCAGCCGGACGGTCCAGCGAAGCAGCACCCGGAGCAGCGCCCGAGCGGCGTTTTTCGCGACCCATCCACGTCTCTCCACCAGCCCCGATGTCC
>JBQTKE010000704.1:0-18467 GCA_052386435.1 Myxococcaceae bacterium | reverse complement strand
TCCTTTTCGAGCATCAGAGCGGCGTCGACGCCATGATGCCTTTTCGGTTGCTCTGCTACGTCACCCGAGTTTGGGAGCGGTGGCTGAAGGAAAACCCGAAGGCCAGGAGGCTGCCACCCGTCGTCTCAATGGTGCTTCATCACAGCGCTGAGGGCTGGACTGCACCGGTGGAGTTGTCGGAGCTTTTCGAGCTGTCGGAGGAGTTGAAGGGTGCGCTGGCTCCCTTCCTCCCAAACTTTCGGTTCCTCCTTGATGACCTTGCACACGAGTCGGATGCGGCACTGCGGGCGCGCGCTACGGACGCATTGACGAAGCTGGTGCTCTTGGCGCTCCGCCATGGGCGAGAGGATGACATCAACGCCCATCTCCTAGAGTTTACGGACTTGATGGAGCAGGTTTTGCGCGCCGAACGGGGAGCGCAAGCGTTGGGGGTAGTGCTGGAGTATGTTCTCGAAGTCACCCGGGACGACGTCACCGCTCAGACGCTCAAGACACAGTTGGTGCCGTTGCTTGGACCGAAAATGGAGGAAGTCATCATGACCGCCGCCGAAAGACTCCGCCAAGAAGGCCGCCAAGAAGGCCGCCAAGAAGGCCGCCAAGAAGGCCGGCAAGAAGGCCGCCAAGAAGGCCGGCAAGAAGGCCGGCAAGAAGGCCAGCGCGCGCTTCTCCTTCGTCAACTTCGCGCCAAATTCGGTGAAATCCCTTCAGAGTTTACTGCTCGCGTCAATGGCGCGTCTCCCGAGCTTCTGGATGTCTGGGCGGAGAAAATCCTGACCGCCGCAAGCCCTCAGGCGGTCTTCGTCGCTGATATCTCTGCACGCTGAAAGCCAATCTGTGAGCGGCAGTTGAGATCCGGGGGGAATTGACGGTCTTCGTCGCCGGGCCGGTGATCGCGACCCGGCTGAGAATTCGCAGCGGCGGCAGAGTCAGGTGACGCTTTCGGAGCAAATGAGAGGGGCGACCTGGTGACGGCCAGATCGCCCAGCGGGTGGAGCCGCGTCATCTCGGTGATGACGATGACTCCGTGAATGCCCGCTGTCGATTTCTCGGCTGTGCCGGTCGGTGGAGCAACTCGATCTCTTTCGCGAAGACGCTGCGCGTTCTGCCAGGCCCTGTTCTTCCTCTGTCCGCCTTGTGACCGCGGGCATGGCTACTGCGTGCCCGCGTGCCGCGACCGCGGCAGGCGGGCGCTGCGGAACTACCGTTCCGGCAAGTGTGATCGACAAGGTTGAGTGCGCCGCGTAAACGTCTTCACTAACGCCGTGATGAGTGCGACGGTCCGATGGGAAACAGCACGGTGCTAGAAGCTGCGGTCTGGAAAGCCAGCAGCGGATGAAACACCCTCTCGCGACTACCACAACCAGCAAGATTCTGCGGTCAGAGGAACTCCGCGCACGAGAGGGCGCAGAGCGACTTGGTCTTCCCTATGTTCAGCGCAAGGAGAAGCAGGCGCTGGCGCCAATGCTCGCGTCTAGTTCGGACGCGTTCCTCGTCTACGACGGATTGGGCGTGGTGCTTCGAGACGCTCAAGGTGAGCTTCGGTTTACTCCGGGGATGTCACATCTTCGCGTTGAACAGTATGAAGCGGGGCGGCGCGACGATCTGCTGCTCAAGTATGCGGAGCTGCGCGAAGGCGACACGTTCCTTGATTGCACGCTCGGACTCGCGAGCGACAGTCTATTTGCGGCGCGCGCGGTTGGGCGGGGTGGGCGAGTTGTCGGCGTGGAGAGCAGCAAGGTGATCTTCAGCGTGATCTCGGAAGGTCTTCGCGAGTTCGACTACCCGGAGCTGTCGGCGCGAATCGAACCTGTTCATGCGCGTGCGTCGGAGTACTTGGCCTCCTTGGGGACTGCGTCTTTCGACGTGGTCTTCTTTGATCCGATGTTTGAACGGCCGGGCAAGTCGACCTCGGAATTCTCGATGTTGCGCCGATATGCGGACCACTCGCCGCTGACGCTCGAAGTCTTCGCTCAAGCACGGAGGGTGGCGAAGCGGTGGGTGTTGGTGAAGGGTTCGCGCTACTCGCAGGACCTGCGCAAACTGGGGATCGTTCAACTGCGTGTTTCGCGGTCGGCCACGGTAATGTACGGACGCGTCGCGGGAGACACGTGTCCGGTTACTTGAGTTGGATCATTCTGAGTGCGCTGACGGGCAATCCGATCGTTGCCGCGGTGATCTTGCTTGTCGGGGGATGGATTCTTGAGCGCTACACGTTGGGCGTTCTGCCCGGGCCGGCACGGATAATTCGGCGCTTCTTTAAAGCCGGAAAGCTTCGCCGACAGCTGAGCCACAACCCTCACGATCGAAAAGCGCGCTTTGACTTGGCGGAACTGCTTCTCGGACGCCGGCAGTACCGCGCTGCATTGGATCTGCTGACGTCGAACATCGAAGCGGGCGACCACGACGCGGAGACGCTCTTCCTGATGGGCATCGCCTGTTACGGCACGAGCCACGTGGAGAAGGGTGAGCTGTTCTTTGACGAGGCGGAGAAGGAAGACCCGACGTTCCGACTCGGCGCGGTGGATCTGGAACGCGGGCGCTGGCGGCTTACGGCGGGAAACGCGCAGGGCGCTCGCGAAGCATTGGAGCGACTCCTCAAACGCCGACAGGGCACGGTGGAGGGGCGCGTTCTGCTTTCGCGGGCTCTTGCGAAGCTGAGCGACCCGTCCGCGAAGCAGATGAACGATGCCGCCTGGCACGAGTACACGACGGCGCCTCGCTTCGTTCGCCGAGCGGAGCGGTTGTGGGCTTGGCGTGCGAAGCCTTCGCGTCCTTTCCTCTACGCGGTGCTGATCGTCTGCGCGTTGATCTTCTTCCAGGTCTACGTGCGTCCGCGGCTGCCCAATCCGGCGGGTCATACAAGCGACGCGGTCGCCGCGAGAGCGGTGCTCGAACCTGCGACTGACAACTCGAACGTTCCGAGCGGTTGGTTCGGGTGGCAGCTTGGCGACATGAGCTTCGCCACGCCTGAACGATTCAAACTGACTCGAGGAACGCTGTCGGATGGGGACGCGCAGATCTCGCTGGTTCGCACCCTGATGCCTTCCATGCGGTGTGACCGTTACTTCGACACCTTGAACCAATCTGCGCAGCGGGCGGGGTTGCGAGTGGTGCCCATGACGATCGCGGCAGTGGATGCGGTTGCGGTGGAGAGCGACGAGCGCGGGGTCCACAACACCACGTACACATTCTGCGGTGGTGGTTCGCTCTATGTGATGAGTTTGGCGGGAACGCCTCCCAGCGAACTGCCGGAGCTGCTGAAGTCTATTCAGCTCAACGACTGACGCGTCGGAAGCCGGATCGTACCTGGGGCAATCCATGTTCACTGGTCGATCGTTAGCGGGTGTTCACACCCAGCTGAGCGGCGAAAGCGCGCTTGTAGGCCGGTCGAGCTTCGCCGCTCGCTGATCAGCCCTTCACGGCGGCGGCAGGGGGACCTTCTCCGCCAAGAGGGGACAGCTTTCCGGACAACGCGCCGGCCTGTTCATGCGGCATCAGGTCTCGCGGCGAGCGGTAGTACTGCATCGGCGAGTAGTGGAGAAAATTGGAGACGCGGCTCGTGTACACGCACGCGTACTGTTCCACCTGCTCTCCGAAGCGGCTGTTCTCGTTTCCCTCTTTGAAGAGCAGTCCCCAATAGGGATTGAAGCCAGCTTCGACTTCGAGCTCCAACGTGTCGGCGAGCTGTGTCGCTTCCTTGAGCGCTTTGCGCAGACGCTCAAGCTCCGTCTTGAGGCGCTTCCGCTCTTCTTCCAAATGCGATCGATGGGCGTCGTCCTCCGGCATCTTCTCGAGCTTGCGCTCGACGCCGTTGAGCTGGCCTTTGCGTACGTTGACGTCATCATCCAACCGCGCACGGAGCAGCTCGATCTCGGAAAGGCGTGAGATCTCCTCTTTGCGTCCGTCCGTGTACTTAATCTCGTCCTCGATCTCCTGGACGATCATACAGGTGCGCCAGAGTGACGACTTCTTGGACTTGAGGATGTCTCCGAAGATGTGATCGCCGACGTAGAGGATTCGTTCGCCGGAGATTTTGGTGAGTCGCTGGAAGTCGGCCAGGTTTCCCTGCTGATAGACCTTCCAACGCTCCAGCGTTTCCGCGGGCCCGATGATCTTTCCCTCTTCAGTGGAGTGATCCACCTCGAGGAACGGCTTGCTGTCCGTGAAGAATGAAGGCTTCGCGGCGCCGGTGATCACGAGATCGAAGTAGTTGCGCCAGCTGGGGTACTCGGGGAGGACGCCGTCGAGCAGATAGGACATCACTGCGTCGGTGTAGTCCCAGAGTGAGTTGGTGAGGACGAACAGCTTCTTTCCACCTGATCGCAGTTTGTGCAGGGCAGGCCCGAGCTCTGGATCCTTGAAGATGTACCGACCGATGTCTTTGCGGATCTCCCGCTTGAGCGAGTTGTCGCGGTGAACCGTGTCGATCATCTCGCGGATGTCGTCGTAGAGCTTGGCGTAGTCGACCGTCTCACCTCGACCCTCAAGCTGCTCGATGATCCCCGAATAGAGACAGGCTTCCGGCAGCGCGAAGAGGGTGTCGATCCAGGCGTACTGCGGGTTCTTCAGACGGATGCGTTCGTTGCGGTAGAGGCGCTTCCACGCGTCGTCCGAGAGCGGTTTGCGCCCGTGATACGCGCGCCCCACGTGACCGAAGCGATCCTGTTTGATCAGGTTGCCGTTGAGCTTGTCCACCACCACGCCGCGCATCACGAACTGGTGGTCGTACGGAATGGTCGCAATGTCCGCCGGGTAGCCGCGATCCGCGATTAGCCGCGCCACCGTCATCTCGTACGAGAGCTGCTCGATGCGGCGCATGTGGTAGATGGCCAGCGTGTAGTCCATGTCGAACCCAATCAGGTCGACGTTGGACATTCGCATGTTGCGGTTGACGAAGACCTGCCGCGCCCGTTCCGCCTGGTGCTTTTCTTGAGGGGATGTGAGGAGTCGGGAGAGCTCGGGATCCGCCAGGAGAACTTGGGCGCGGCGAGAAAGCTCAAGGGCTTTGGCCCGATTCGGAGGAGTGCCGGTATAGCTACCGTGGAGCGTGTCCAAGGGGCCGTTTCTAACACGGGCCGCATTCTTGCGGGGCTCCCCAGACGCTGGCAGTGTGCGTCGAGACGTGGCCCCCGCTCGACGCCCCCATCCTCCGACACAACAGCGCCTGGAAGGGCAGGTCACGGATCTGGAGCTTCGCGTTCGGTTGCTCGAAGCGCGGCTGCGTCGGGTCACCGCGGAGTCCAAACCGGTGCCCGTGTCCCCTGACGACGAGAAGCTTCCTCCCGCTAAAGCGAAGCCACGGAAGCACCGGGAGCGTCCTCGCTGCATGGGCTGTCTGTTGGAGCTTCCCGCGGGTCGCAGCAAGGATGAGGTCTGTGTGTGGTGCGGATTCCGGCTCGACGTGATGCCGCCGAGGGTGCTGGGGAAGTGACGTGATCGCGCTGACGTTGGCGCTGCTGGCCGCGCACCCCGGCGTCTTCCATCGCCGCGTTCAGGCGGAAGATGGAACGACCATTGCGTTGCACCGCTTCGTGCCGGAAGCAGGCGGCGACGCTCGGCCCTCTGTGCTGCTGATCCCGGACGTTGGGTTCAGCCGCGCTGCGTACGATCTGCAAGGCGAAGGGATCGCGCGAAGACTTCAAGGCGAGGGCTTCGACACGTTCGTGGTTGAACCCCGAGGACAGGGACGATCGGAGGCGCCGGCGGACTGGCACCTCACGGATATCCCGCTGCTCGACGTGCGCGTGGCGCTGGATGCGGTGCAGGGGCTTCATCCGGGCAAAGTGGATCTCGTCGTTCACGGATTCAGCGGAGCGCTCGTGTTGGGCGCGTTATCAAAGGAGCTCAAGGGGAGGGTGCGACGGGTGATTGCGCTCACGCCTGCGGTCGCGCCGGATCCGCCCAGTCTCTTCATGGGCAAGCTTCTCGAGAAGAAGGGGCAATGGGCGCAGCTGACTTCTTCGCCCGAGGGGGCCGCCCTGTTCGAGATCCTCTTCCTGCGCAACGGACGTCTGCCCATTGGACGCGCGGAGGCGCTGCAGGAAAGGCTCTTGGGAAATCTCTCGCCGAGTGCTGCGGTGGAGTTGGAGCGCTGGATGATCCAGGGTGAGCTCGCGTATCCAGATGGAACCACGCTCTGCACGCGACTGGGGACCTACGACCGAACCACGCTGTTGGTGCTGGGGATCGGCGACAACTTCGCGCAGGCGGACTTCGCTTCGCCGCTTCGTGACCTGGCGCCCAAGGCGAAGATGACGGTGCGCGTGCTCAACCGGCGCGAAGGTTTTACAGAGGACTACTCGCATCTCTCGATGCTGCATGGACGCGCCGCGGCTGCGGAGATCGAACGGAAGACCGTGCGCTTTCTGCTCGATCCGGATCCTCCGGCGACTGTGCTGACCCCGGCGCAGGATGGTGCTCCGTGATCGGCCGCGACGAGTTTCGTTCAGGCTGTGTGATCGATCGAGCTGAGGTCCGCGCAAGACGATGCTCCGTTCGGCTCGCCGCGTGTTTTGCGCTCCTCTCCGCGCTCTCGGGATGCGCTCACCTCTGGAGCGATCCACTCCCCAAGACAGCGACCCCGCACCGTGCCAAGACGGACGATGGCTGGGAGCTGGCGCTGGTACGGTACAAGCCTCCGAACGGCGTGGTCACGGGGCGACCGGTGCTGCTCTGCCACGGCATCTCCGCGAATGGTCGCAACTTGGATCTGGACGACGCTCACAGCTTGGCGCGTTGGCTCGCGGCACACGGGCGCGAGGCCTGGACGCTCTCGCTGCGTGGAACGGGTGATTCGGATGGCGCAGACGAAAAGAAGGGGCGCGCGGGCGGCTGGACCTTCGACACCTTTTGGCAGCACGATCTCCCCGCGGCGATTGGCTACGTGAAGCAGCAGACTGGCGCGGAGTCGCTCGACTACGTGGGCCACAGCATGGGCGGCATGCTCGCCTATGCTTACCTCTCTCAAGGGGGAGAAGGGCTCAACGCCGCCGCGACGCTCGGGTCTCCTACGCGGTTGGACTGGAACGGGACGATGGACGGCTTCATGGGCGGCCTGCTCAACACCGCGATCGGGCGGAAGGGCACGGTCCCCGTCTTAGCGTTGGCGCACGCGACGATCGGCCTGCAAGGCGAGCTTCTGAACACCCCGGTCGACCTGCTCCTCTACAACCCCAAGAACGTCTCCGCGCCGACGTTCAAGCGTTTGGTGGCAGTCGGCCTCGCCGACATCCCCGGCGCGCTGGGCATGCAGTTGATGGACTTCGTGCGTGACGGCAGCTTCGGCAGCGCGGATGGGAAGCGGAACTACCGCCAGGACATGGGGAAGATCCAGCGGCCGGTGCTGGTGGTGGCGGGGAAGGGCGATCGGCTGGCGACCACTCCGGCGGTGAAGGATGGCTTCCGCGCCTTGGGTGGTCCAAAGGAGTGGTTCTTGGTGGGCGAGGTGAACGGGGCGGTCGCGGACTATGGCCACATGGACCTGGTCATTGGTGACCGTGCGTCCACTGAAGTTTGGCCCAAGGTCCTTGATTTCTTCGAGCGGCACCGCTGAGCAGAGCATATGTTCGTGCGATGCCGAAACCGTCGTCTGTGAAGAAGCCTCGCACGCCCGCGTTTCTGGACGTGCGGGAGAGCACCCTCGCCAACGGCCTCCGCGTGAGACTGATGCCGAATCCGGCGTCGCCCACCGTGAGCCTCTACACCTTCTTCCGCGTCGGTTCTCGCAACGAGCGGCCGGGGATAACTGGGATCAGCCACCTCTTCGAGCACATGATGTTCAACGGCTCGAAGAAGTACGGACCGAAGGAGTTCGATCAGATCCTCGAATCCAACGGCGGCCACTCCAACGCGTACACCTCCAGCGACATGACGGTGTACTACGACGACTTCGCCTCCGAAGCGCTGGAGACGGTGATCGATCTCGAATCGGATCGCATGCGCGCTCTGGCAATCAACGACAAGGCGTTGACCAGCGAGCGCCAAGTGGTGATGGAAGAGCGGCGCGTCCGCGTCGACAACGAGATCGCTGGCTTGATGGATGAAGAGCTGGGGACGCTGGTCTGGAAGGCGCATCCGTACCGATGGCCGGTCATCGGCTGGATGGCGGACATTGAGAACATCAGCAAGGTGGACTGCGTCGACTACTTCCGCACCTACTACGCACCCAACAACGCCACGCTCTGGATAGCCGGCGACATTGATCCGAAGAAGACGCTGGCGCTGGTGCAGAAGTACTACGGCTCGATCAAAAAGGGGCCAGCGCCGCTGCCAGTGGTCAACGCCGAGCCTGCGCAGAAGGGCGAACGTCGCGCAAAGCTGCACCACCCGGCTCAGGCGCCGTCGCTGATGATCGGATTTCAGGGACCTGAAGGACTGCACCCGGATACGTTGGTGCTGGACGTCATTCAGTACGCGCTCAGCGTGGGCGAGAGCAGTCGCTTGATTCGGGACCTCGTTTACAAGCGCGAGGTGGCAGTCGCCGTGATGATGGATTGGACTTGGAGGATCGATCCGGGAATGATCCTCTTCTACCTGGAGCTCAAGCCTGACTCGAAGGCGAGCGAGGCGGAGGCGGCGCTCTACGGGCAGTTGGCATCCGTCGCGACCCATGGGCTCACGGATCTGGAGCTGCAGAAGTCGAAGAACAACCTCAAGGCGCACCTGTTGCGCGAGCTGGCCACCAACAACGGTCGCGCCAACGCGCTGGGGACGTACGAGTTGATGCTGGGCTCCTGGCAGAAGGCGCTGGAGCTGCACGAGCGCTACCAGGCAGTGACGGCAGAGCAGGTGAAGGAGGTCGCGGCGAAATATTTCTCGCCCGCGCGTCGGTCCGTGGTGGAGCTGGTGCCGGAGGCGGAAGCGTGAAGAAGACGAAGGGCAAGGGTGCTCCAACGCGTGAAGTGAAGCTCCCGCCTACGAATGAACGGATGACACCAGAGGGGCTGACGGTGCTCGTCGCGAACCGTGGTCCTCTGCCGCTGGTGGCCGCGCGGTTGGTGATTCACGCTGGCTCCGCGCAGGATCCTGCGGACAAGCACGGCCTGGCGGATTTCACGGCGCGCCTGCTGCGTCGAGGCGTCGAAGGCATGGACGCCGATCAGATCAATGAGACGGTCGAGTTCGTCGCCGGTTCGCTCTCCATCTCCGCGACCGAGGACTATCTGGTCTTGTCTGTCACCGCGCCGTCGGAGCATCTGTCCTCGCTGTTGAAAGTCATGGCGAAGCTGGTGCGCGAGCCGACGTTCCCTCAGGCAGAGGTCGAGTCGGCCCGGGCGCGGTTGCTCGCGCAGTTCGCGAACGACTTGGACGATCCCGGGCTCGTCGCGGACCGTGCGTTGGGGCGCGCGGTTTGGGGAACGCATCCGTACGGACACGACCTCTCGGGTAGCCCCTCCCACGTCAAGGGCTTCACCCGCGATGACGTGGTCCGTTTCCACAAGGAGAAGCTGGGGCCCAAGGTGTCGATGCTGATCGTGGTGGGAGCGGTCGACGTGGAAGAGGTGCAGACCGCCGCCGCTCAAGCTTTCGCGGGTTGGACGGGTGGCCCCTCTCACGTCGTTCCACCGCCTCCGCTTGAGTCAGCGGAGCTCGCGGGAAAGGTTCTGCTCGTCGACAAGCCGGAGCAGACGCAGACCCAGGTTCGTTTAGCGTCGTTGGGCTATGCGAAAGGAAGCCCCGACACCTTTGCTGCTCGCGTGGCGAACACGATCCTAGGCGGAGGTTTCACCTCTCGGCTCGTGAATGAGGTCCGGGTCAATCGAGGTCTCTCGTACGGCGTGGGCAGCTACTTCGACTCGCTGCACTCGTCCGGCACGTTCGGGATCTCCAGCTTCACCAAGACGGAGAGCACTCGCGAGCTCCTCGAGGTGATCCTGGGCGAAGTGAAGAAGATGCGCACCAAGGGCCCGTCCGCGAAGGAACTCAAGAACGCGCAGACGTATATGGCCGGGCTCTATCCGCTCCAGTTCGAGACCAATGAAGCCATCGCCGCGGGGATTGCGGAGGTCCGCTTCTACAAGCTGGGCTACGAGTGGGTGGAGCAGTACCGCGAACGCGTGAAGAGGGTCGCACTCAAGGAGTGCATGAAGACTGGCGCGAAGTACTTGTTCTCGCGGCCTCCCGCGATCGTCCTGGTCGGTAACGCCGCGGCGGTCAAACCTCAGCTCAAGGCCTACGGCGAGGTCAGGGTGATTCCGGCGTCGGAAGTCGAGTGATCCTGTTCGAAGGCGACGGCTGGCTGGTGGTCGATAAGCCGGCCGGTGTGTTGGTGATCCCGGGTCGAGCGCAAGGAACGCCTTCACTTCGCGAACAGCTCGAAGCGGAGCGCAAACAGAAGATCTTCGTCGTGCACCGCTTGGATCGCGATACCTCTGGAGTGCTCGTTTTCGCGCTGAATGCTGAAGTCCACCGCGAGCTCTCCATGGCGCTTGAAGCGGGGGAGGCAGAGAAAACGTACCTCGCGCTGGTGGAAGGCGCGTTGACCGAGCCGATGACTGTGAACGCGGCGCTCACCGCGGGACGCAAGGGTCGAATGCGCGTCGCGAGGGGAGGCGAAGAAGGGAAGGCATCGATCACCCAGTTGCGCCCTGTCGAATCTCTGCGCAACGCGACTTTGGTGGAGGTCAAACCGAAGACCGGACGTACGCATCAGATCCGCGTTCACCTTCAGTCGATCGGCCATCCGCTGATCTTTGATCCTCAATACGGAAAGGATGAACCGGTCGCCGGGCTGTCACGCACGCCGCTGCATGCCGCCGAGCTGCGCATGGCGGGCCGCGTGTTCACCGCACCGCTCCCGAGCGACCTGGCTCAGGCTCTCACGCAATTGCGCAGGTAAGGCCGTCGAGCAGTGCTCGACCAACGAGCG
The DNA here is from genome assembly GCA_052386435.1 of Myxococcaceae bacterium. GTDB lineage: Bacteria > Myxococcota > Myxococcia > Myxococcales > Myxococcaceae > JBQTKE01. The sequence continues at coordinate 7,600 of JBQTKE010000704.1, read as the reverse complement.
TCGAGGGCCAGTCGGCCCCCCCCATCGGCCGATAGCGTCAGAACAGTCCGTAGCGCGCGCCCAGAGAGATAGTGAGCCCCCCGGCGTCGAAATGCATGCGCGTGGTCGAGAGCGGCGTTGCTCCAAGCTGCAGCTCTCCAATCAGCTCCAGCGGTAGCAGCCGGTAGCTCGCCTGAAGTGCCGCGTAGAGGGTGAATCCCAGCGCACTTTCGGAGAACGACGGTTGGAGATCCGGATGCGTGAGGTGGCGGAATGGCGCGATCCCCGCTCCCAGTCGCGCGTCCATGGCCCAGCGCGGCTTCTCCACCAACCGGCCGCGGAGCGCGACGCTGATCGGGAGCACGAGCGCGGACGTGTTGTAGCGGCCCAACAACAGCTCTGTCCCCGACAGAAACGCGGTCTTGAAGCTGACGCCCAACTCTGAGACGAGTCGACCCGACCAGACGGGCAGCAGAAGGCCCAACGTCACCCCGAGCTCGAGGCCGCCGCTGCTGCCCCCCGCGTAGAAGGCGCCGGCGGACGCACCCGCTTGCAGACGGTGGCGAGGTGGCTCAGGCGGCGGAGGCGCGTGCTTGGGCACGATGGTCGCGCGTGCCTCTGCCTGGGTCATGGGCACACGGGACAGCTGAGCTCGGACGATCGCTTCGCCGCCAGATGCTGCGCGAACGGAGTAGACGGCGCGATCGTCGATCGTCTGCACCCGTTCGATGGTCGCGCCCTCGGCGGTGACCTGAAGCTGCGCGGGATCCAATCGGTCAACGTGAAACACGTAGAGCCAACCCAAGCCTTCGGCCTGCAGCTCGCCCGGAATCAACAGCGCGGAGAGTGGATTCGTCTCGGGGACATCCAGCGTCAGGGTGCGGTTCGTGGTGCGCCCGCCGACCTGGGCCAACACCTTCGCCTTGCGCGTTCCGGGTGGAACCTCGACCGGCACGCTCGCCATCCCACGCGCGTCGGCTTTGACGGGGCCAAAGCGCTGCGTGCCCAGCTCGACCTTCGCTTCGGCATTCGGCTCGGTGGTGATCTCCAGCTCGGTTCGACCCCAGAGCGGAATACGCAGCGTCGCCAGCTCGGGAGCACCCGTTGTCTCGCGCCACACGACCAGCAGTGCGATGGAGGGAACCTTGGTGGACGGCGGCCGCCAGACCAGCTCACGTTCGGCGGCGACGCTGCTCTCGAACGGATCGAACGCGCCGACGCTCGAAAACGCCCGAAGCGCCCCTTCACCTTCCGCTCTTACATGGACGCGGATCGCCTCGGTCTTACCGAGCACCACGGGCGCTGGATCAACGGTGAGAACAGGCGCTGCCGCGATCAGCGCGGTGCTGCAGAGGCTGAAGAGCCCGCCAAGCATCACGGCCGCGAAGCTTAGGCGCTCCGCCGTGAGGTCGCGCTGTAGGTGCTACTCGGTCTGGGGTGCGGAGGCTCTGGCCGAATTTTCCGCCGGCGGCTGCTTGTCGGCGGGACCACTGTTCTTGGCGTTCGGCGGGACGAAGGCGGGTTTGGCTGCCGGAGATCCTGCGCGCCCGTGGATCAACGTCTTGCTGTCGCCCTTGAATGCAAGGTCGACTTTTTCGCCGCGAACCCCGGTCACGATGCCAATCCCGAAGGTGGGGTGGTTGACGATCTGGTCGATGGTGTAGGTGTCCTTCGGGCTGTATTTCGGCGCAGCCTTCAGATCTTTTCCCGCCAGTCGCTGATCGAAGGTGATCACGACCTTCTCAGCTTTTTCAGCACGGGAAGTACGCGCTTTGGACGACGCTGCGCGGGCGCTGGGGGTGGAGCCGCCCTCCGTGCGGTATACGTGCTCGCCCATGCAGGTGTTGCACTTCACGCGGGCGATCTTGCTGCCCACCATTGCCAGGATGGTGTGCGCGAGCGTCATGCGGCACTTCGTGCAAAACGCGTCGACTTCGGCGCCAACTTTCTTGGTCTCCATGTGACGCATATAGGCCTTCGTGAAGAAACAAGGGAAGCATAACTTGTCTGCGTATGCGCACAGTCCGTCCGACCCGAGCTGAGATCGATCTTGATGCTGTCCGCCACAACCTCTCCCAAGTGAGGGCGCTGGCGGGAAAATTAGAGGTGATGGCGGTCGTGAAGGCCAACGCGTACGGCCACGGTGCTGCACGGATCGCCCAGACGTTGGAGGCGAGTGGGGTCCACCTCTTCGGCGTGGCGCTCGTGGAAGAAGCCCTGGAGCTGCGCGCCGCGGGCGTGAAGGCGGACATCCTGGTGCTGGCCGGCGCGTACGAGGGTGGCTACCACCTCATGGTGGAGCAGCGGTTGATGCCCACAATCTTCCGGGAAGAGCACCTCACTTCGTATGCGGCCGCGGCGAAGGCGGCGGGCGTGGCGTCCACTAAAGCGCACCTCAAGCTCGATACCGGGATGGGCCGCATCGGCGTGCTGCCCGCGCAGCTCCCAGCGTTCGTGGAGAAGCTGAAGCAGACGCCCGAGGTTCAGATTGAAGGGCTGCTCTCGCACTTCGCGAACGCGGATCTCGCGGACCCCTCGCTGACGTTGGAGCAGGTGAAGCGGTTCAAGGCGGCGCTCGCGCTGCTGCGGGGCGAAGGGATCGAGCCTCGCTTCCGCCACCTCGCCAACTCCGCCGCGGTGATCAAGCTCCCCGAGGTTCGCGACGGTATCGAGCTCAACTTGGTTCGGCCGGGACTGATGCTCTACGGGGTGGCGCCCACGGGGCGGAGGGAGGCCAAGGTTTCGCTGAAGCCGGTGATGCGTTGGCGCACGGCGATCACGCACCTCAAGCAGGTCCCGGCCGGCACGCCCATCTCGTATGGCGGAACCTGGGTGACGGAGCGTGAGTCGATGATCGCGACCCTGCCAGTGGGCTACGCGGACGGTTACATCCGCAAGCACTCGAGCCGATCGCAGGCTCTCGTTCGAGGAAAGCGCGCGACGATCGCCGGCCGGGTCTGCATGGACATGTGCATGCTCGACGTGACCGACGTCCCCGAAGTGACGGTGGGGGACGAGGTGGTGTTGATGGGTGCCCAGGGTCACGACCGGATCACACCGGAGGAGCTGGCCGCGTGGGGCGAGACCATCAACTACGAGGTTTTGTGCGGCATTGGAGCGCGGGTGCCTCGGGTCTTCAGCGCCAACGGCTGAGACAGGACAGGAAAAGCCTTCTGAAATCAGCAGGTGTGGACAGGATTCTGGTTTCCCAGAAAACAAGCAACTTTCCTTACGCTCTGCCGAAAATGGAAAGGTGTAGTGCAGTTCTTTCCCGCTGATTTCGATTCAACTGGTGTTCCGCCATGCCCGCGCTGCTTCTTCTTTCAGGTCCGTCCGCCGGTCTTCGACACGAGGTCGTCAACGAGTCGACGCTCGGACGTTCTCCCTCATGTGAGATTCCGCTCGAGGACGGTCGTGTCTCGCGGCGCCACGCGAAGATTTTCGTCAAGGACGGCGAGACCCGGATCGTCGATCTCGGCTCCCGCAACGGCACGGTCGTCAACGGGGAGAAGATCGAAGGCGAAGCCATCCTCCTCCCCGGTGACCGCGTTCAAGTCGGAGAGACCACGGTTCTCTACGAGCCTCCGACCAAGGCGTCGTTGGCGGACCGCGAAAGCGGCGATGTTCACAGCACGCTGGTCGAGGAGCTTCTACCCGCAGTCGGAATTGAAGGCGCCCTCTATTCGTCAGGCATCGCGCTGATCAGCGCCACCAGTGAGGCGATGGTCCTGCGTCGCGCGGCCGAAGAGCTGGCGCGCAGCGTCAGTGCTGAACGTGCCGCGGCCTTGCTGGGTGGAACCGAAGGTCTGCTCACCGCCGCGGTGGTGGGTGCGGACAAGGTGGAAGTGCCGCGTGGTCTGATGCGCGCCGCGCTGGAGCGTCGAGAGGCGGGGCGTGCGGGGAATCTGCTCTGCGCGCCGCTCGCGGCATCTGGTGGCATGCCCTTCGGCATCCTCTTCGCGGAGCGTCCGGAAGAGTTCACCGACGTGGAGCTGAAGACGGCGGCAGCGCTGGGTCGTCTCGTGGGTGAATCGCTCTCTACTGTGCGCTCTCGCGCGGATCGCGAGCTGCCCACGCTGACTCCAATTGGGACTTCGCGTCCGTTCCGGAAAGGTGTGGAGCAAGCGCGCCGAGCTGCCGCCGGCACCGGGCCCGTGGTCATTCACGGCGAGGCCGGCACCGGCAAGACGTTCATGTCGCAGTACATCCACTCGCGCTCCGCACGTGCGCTCGGTCCGTTCGTGATGGTGGACTGCCGCCAGCCCGCGGGCGCCGTGGAAGAAGAGCTCTTTGGTCGCGCATCCGGGCCGGGCGTTCCGCCGCTCTCGTCCGCGCTGCTTCGTGCTGACGGTGGCACGATCGTCGTGTGCCGGCTTGAGGCCTTGCCTCGGCCCATCGCGGATCGTCTGTCGCGTCACTTGAGCAAGAAGACCGCTCCGGCCCGTCAGGGGGGCGAGGAGCCGGTGGACGTCCGGGTGATCGCCACCTCCACCGCGTCGCTCTCGGGGTTGGCGTCGAAAGGCGAGATGGATCCGGAGCTGGCCAAGATCTTCTCTGGAACCGAGATCGAATCCCTTCCTCTGCGCGAGCGCCGCGGCGACGTGCCGGAGCTCTTCGAACATTTCGCGGGACGGATCAGCCGTCCTCGCCGTGAGCCACCGGGGCTCTCTCCGGACGCAAAGAGGCTTCTGGGTGACTACGGCTGGCCGGGCAATGTGCGAGAGCTCAAGCTCATCGCGGAGCGACTCGCGTTGCTCTATGGGCCGGTCGAAGTTCCCGCGCTGCGGCTGCCTCCGGAAGTGCAGGAAGGCACCGTGAGTACGCAGGCAAAAACGCTCGACGAGATGATCGCACGGCTGGAGCGCGACGCGATCGCCGAGGCTCTGCGTGAGGCGCGCGGGAAGAAGATCCGCGCCGCCGCGTTGTTGGGGATCAGCCGCCCGACCTTGGACAAGAAGATCGACGACTACGGTCTGGTGGTTGAGAAGATCCGAAAGGTTTAGCTATAGCGGCGCGCCCTATGGCCGCCAAATCCAGCCCGAAGACGCTCGCGCGCAGATCCACGCAGGAAAGCGGAATCGCCGCCTCGTTTTGGATGTCGGACGAGGTTCGCAAGGCGAAGAAGGCGAAGGCGCCGTTGGTCGCGCTGGAGACGAGCGTGGTGGTGCAGGGGCTTCCGTATCCCCAGAACCTGGAGGCCGCGCGCGCGTGTGAAGAAGCCGTGCGCCGCGCGGGTGCGGTGCCCGCCCCGATTGCGTTGGTGGACGGGGAAGTCTGCGTGGGGCTCTCCACCGAGGAGATGCGGCGCCTCGCGCAAGGAGAGGAGCCGTTCCTCAAGCTCGGCTGCCGCGATCTTCCTGTCGCCATGGCGGAAGGGCGCAGCGGTGGGACCACCGTGAGCGCGACGATGGAGATCGCCGCGGCGGTGGGGATTCGCGTGTTCGCGACCGGAGGCATTGGCGGCGTTCACCGCGGCGTGGAGACGCACCTCGACATCTCGCAGGATCTCTGGGCGCTCTCGCATTTTCCCGTCGCGGTGGTCTGCGCTGGCGCGAAGTCGGTGCTGGACCTGCCGAAGACGTTGGAGGCGCTCGAGTCGCTCGCGGTGCCGGTGATTGGGTTCAAGACGCACGAGTTCCCGGCATTCTTTTCCGCAAGCTCCGGGCTGCCGTTGGAACACCGCGTGGAAGATGTTCAGCAGGCCGCGCGACTGATGCGCGCGCGCTTCGAGTCGCTGCGGCAAGGCGGAATCCTCTTCGCTCAGCCACCGCCGGCTCCGGCGCTGCCAAGGGCGGAAGTCGAGCTGCACATCGCGTCCGCGCTGCAGGATGCGGGACAGCAGGGCGTTCAGGGCAAGGCGGTGACACCGTTCCTGCTCAAGGAGCTGGCGCGCCGGACCTCGGGCAAGACGATGCAGGTGAATCTCGCCCTGCTCGAGAGCAACGCGCGCGTCGCCGGAGAGTTGGCCGTCGCTTACGCGAAGGTCCTCGCGTAAAAAAAAGGCGGAGCAGTCCCCTTCTTTTCAGAACGTCACGCCTTTCTCACTCGGCATCGGAATCGCCAGCGCCACGCGTGGCGGCTTGCCATCATAGAACGTGTGGTACGTGAGGTAGTCCGCGACCACTTGCTTCACGTAGCCGCGCGTCTCTTTGAACGGGATGACCTCCACGAAGAGATCCAGCGGGAGATCTCCCTTCTCCTTCATCCACCGCCCCGCCGCGTTCGGGCCCGCGTTGGACGCGGCTGCCACGAGGGCAGGGAGTTGGAAACGCTCAAGCAGCTTCGACAGGTACCAAGCGCCCATCTTGATGTTCAGCTCTGGCGAGAAGAGCTCGTCCGGATCCGGCGCGGGGAGCTGCAGCTCCTTGGCGATCGCGGTGGCGGTGGGAGGAATGAGCTGCATCAGGCCTCGAGCATTCGCGCCGCTCATCACCTCCGCGCGGAAAGCGCTCTCGCGCCGCATGATCGCCCAGACGATAAACGGATCGAGCGAGTGCGTCTTCGATTCCGTCTCCACGCTCTCCGCGTAGGCGCGCGGATAGAACAGCGCCAGCGCCTCCGGGATCTTGCTGCCGAACGCCGCCCCCCAAAGCTGGCGCGAAGCGAGCGCATGCGCCGCGCCGAACTCGGAGATCGCCGAGAGCGCGTGACCGAACTTCAGCGCGTCCGTCTGGTTGCGGACGTGCGCGATCTGCCACGACACCTCGTGTCCGGCGTCCTTGAACAGCCCTGCCTGCGAGAGGGCTTGGGCCAGCGCCAGCTGCGGGAGTGACTCCGCCTTCATCAGCTTGGGAGGCGCGGGGAACCCAGCCGGCGGCGTCTCATTGAGCTCGCGCAGTCGCTCCGAAGCGAGCACCGAATAGAAGCTGCCGGGGAAGAGCGAGATCAGCTCTCGATAACCTTGGGACGCCAGCGCGGTGCTCGCCTCGAGCTGTGCGCAACGTGCGACCCAGTACCGAGCCTGTGGCACGAGTCCTGACCGCGGGTACTGCTTGAGCAGTTGGGTGAGTGCGGTGCGCGCATTGGTGAACTGGTTGCGCCGCACTTCGGTCAGCGCTCGAAACCAGAGCGCTTCGTCTCGGCGGGGCGAGCGGGGATGTTTCTTCTCGAAGGCGGCGAACGCATCCACCGCCTCGTCGAACTTTCCGTCCTGCAGATCGATCCAGCCGAGCAGATAGCCCGCGTCGTCGCCTGCGCCCTCTTTTGGCCAGCGCTGATCGATCTCCTGAAGCAGCGTCTTCGCCCCCGCGTGATCGTCCACCTTCAAAAGCGCACGAGCCTTGAGCAGTGTGGCGTCCGCGGCGATTGACGCTTGTCCTCCGCGCGCCGTCTCAATCTGCGCCAGCGCCTCCTCCTTCTTGCCCTGAGCGAAGTAGGCCTGCGCCCGCACGTACGCCATGCGCGCCTTCGCAGAGCCACCCTTGGCCAGCTTCTCGCTCGCGATCGTCGTCAACTCGGCGAGCGTCGCCTCGGGATCCGAGTCGAGGAAGGCTTTGGCGCGGTTGAGCCGCTCGTCGAAGCTGAAGTGAAGCGTCTTCGGGCGAATCTTGCGCAGCTGCTCCAGCGCGAGCGCGGCATAAGCATGGCCAGGAAAGCGCAGCGCCACCGCTTTAAGATCCGC
>JBQTKE010000703.1:0-2673 GCA_052386435.1 Myxococcaceae bacterium | reverse complement strand
GAGACCACGTCGGTTTCAGGCGTTTTGTTTTTCTGGGGTAAATCGGCGTGTTTGGGTCGGGGTAAACCCCAGGGTAAATGGCTGGCCCTCCCCGGTCCTCGTGCTCGCGGTCGCCCTCACGGGCTTCCACCAGGAGCCGCCCGACTGCATCACCGAGGGAGGCCTCCCTGGCTACGGCACGGACGAGTGCGCGTTCCTCAGCGCCTACGAGCCGGTGATCGCCGCGCACGCACCGCCGGGCTTCACCGGCGACCTTCGCGGGAGGCGACTCGTCATGCACCCCGCGCCCTGGGACTCCGAGATCCACCAGCGGTTCGTCCGGGGCTACACCGACTGCTGGGCCGGTGCTGGGCCGGCGAGATCCACATCAACCCCCTGACCTGGCGCGACAACCTTCGTGCACGAGAGCTACCACGCGCTGGAGGGCTGTCGAGACGACCATCCCCACTGGCTGGAGCGTGGCGTCTACCAGGCGATCATCGACGTGGCTGCCGAGATGCAGCCCGAGGGAAGCGTCTGGGCGCAGACGCTGCCGTGAGCGCCCCACGCCTGGAAGGCGTGCGGCGAAATCTGCCGCACTACCCGTACCGCTCTGCGCCGAGGCCACACCGGTTTCACCGATGTTCGGCAATGGACATCTACTAGATCGGCCGCCGGGATGGGGAATGACGACAAGAACAAGCCCGATCCGCTCGAGGCCAATGTTTGGACCCTTCGCCTCCCAGCCGGTGGCGCGGCATGCCTCGGTGATCGCCGCTTCGACCTCGCCCCGGTTCGATAGCTTGAAGCTCATAGCAATGAAGCAGGTCCGCGAGCCGGCTGGGCCAAATAGCTCCTCAGCGCGAGCCCCGCCGAGTGGCGTGAGGGACACGCCCCTTGATTGGTCCTGGGGCGGTTCCTTGCGGAGGAAGAAGCGAGCCCTGACGGGGACTGCTGGCGAGCACTTCGAGGCGGCGGCGGGAATGCCGTTGATGGAGTGCCTGAACTTTCTCAGGCACCCGACCGTTGCCGGAGGTCGTGGCCTGGGCTTCACTACCAACCTCGACTATTCCGAATGGGGCAGCTTCCTCGGCATACTGCTTCAGCTTGAGCAATCGCGAACGGTGCATCGGCGCCCACCGAGCGCGACCTTTGAACTCGGCGATGACCTGGTCGCACGGCGGGCCTTCGCGTCGGCGGGTCTGATGATCGATTCTTCGTTGGAGGAAATCGTCGGACGCTCCCGGTGAGCACGGCCCACTCTGTGCTTTGTCGCCTTTACCGTCGATCCGCTCTCCAGAACGCTGCAAAAGCCTGAAAGGCCTTACGAAGATCCATCACGGCCGTCGCTTAAAATGTCTCAGGAAAAAGTCTCGAGCGCCTATCATCGCGGTGTTAAGCTCCTCGTTCTCCCAATACGGAGAGAAGTGATCTCCGGGAATGAGAAGCAGCTCTTTAGGCTCAAGGGCCTTGTTGTAAGCGGATAACGCTAAATCTGTGGGAGTGGTCATGTCTTCGGTCGCCACTATGAATAAGAGCGGCGTTGGGCTTATTCGCGCTATCGAGGCGACAGGTTCGAACTCGATGAAGTAATCAACTGACCGCACTGTCATCTCATTTCGCCAATTGGGAGCCTTACCAATTCTCTTATGGTAAGTGCAAAACTCATGCGCACGGCGACCAGGAATAAGGTGAGGGGCGGTAGTTGGATCGACTGGCCACGTCGCACTTACGACGTCCATCACCGGAGTCTCAACACCGGCCGATTCAGCCTTGCGTAAGTCATCGAGCGCTTTGAACACCTTCTCCAGCTTCTCTGCTGGTAGGAGGCTGCGGAGGTTGGCTGGCCCCGATACGAGCGGTACCTGAGCGACGACTGCTTTGACACGACGATCAAGGGCTGCCACCTCTATCACCAGTCCTCCCGAATAACTCCCTCCCCAGATGCCGATGCGCCCGGAATCAATCTCCGGCCACTGCTGTGCGTAAGTGATCGCCACACGATAATCCCGGCGATCCAACACCGGATCTACTTCTTGACGCGGTTCGCCGTCGCTCGCTCCTAGGCAGCGATGGTCGTAAAGCAGCACTGCAAGACCGGCGTTTGCAAACCCTTCCGCGTAAATGTCCAGAGATTGCTCTTTCAAACAGGAAAATCCATTTGTCATGATAACGCAGGGAGCTGGCCCTTTCAGATTATCAGGTAGATACAGCCATCCTCGCAGCGTCAGACTGCCTGATCGAAATTCGATATCTCGGCGCATGCTGTCCTCCCGGATCTGATTGGCTTGTAAGTCCCAAACGGGACGAGAAACTGTACGCGACTTGAATCAGCGCGCCAAACGTAGTCCGCCCCAAACCCACGGACTCCGGCCGTGTGACCCGAAGAGCTTCGAGAGATCCGTTGTGTACCTGGGAGGTAGGTTCTCCTCGTCGGAGGCCCTGGCAGGGGCCGTCAAACGAGAAGAACCAGGATGCACGAGTGGAAAGGTCTGTCGCGGTCTGATGGGAGTTGGCCCGCACCAACGGTGTCTTGCGTGGGTTTTCCGGCGTGAATGCCCCAACGGGCTACCGTTCCGGCAAGTGTGACCGACAAGGTTGAGTGCGCCGCGTAAACGTCTCCCGGTGGAACACCTACCAGGAGGAGCACGCGTGATGGTCGATTCGTTGGAGGAGCTGGGTACCGCGTTCGCA
>JBQTKE010000702.1:0-4371 GCA_052386435.1 Myxococcaceae bacterium | reverse complement strand
TCCGACCCGCAATAAAACCGCCGGCACGGTCTGCGAAGAGCGGTGCCGGCGGGTGGGCTCGAAAGCCGTGGTGCTTAGAGCTTGTTCAGCGCCTCTGCTGGCGTTCCTGCCGTCGGCTGCGGTGGCGGCAGAACATCATTCACAGAAGGCATCTTGCGGAGCTCCACACGGGAGATTCGCCAAGCCTGCTGCACGATCCAAGAGATGGACCGATCCTGCCGGCCCGCCTCACGCTGGATCTCCTCGAGCATCTCTTCAGGGAAGTACAACGACTGCTTACGATTGTCCGTTCCTGACATTCAGCCCTCCTCTCGTCTCGCGTCGTCACCCGATACGTCGTTCACAGCTGGAAAGGCCTTGATTCGGTCGCGGGCGATCTTCCACGCCTGCTGAACCACCCAAGAGAGGGAACGATCCTGGCGATTGGCCTCCTCCTGGATCTCCTTCAACATCTCCTCTGGGAAATAAAGCGACTGTTTGCGCTTGTCGGTACCCGCCATTGCCAGATCTCTCCGATAGAGGGAGTGAAAGAAAACGTCATTGTTATCCGACAGAGTCCGTCCGGGGTCAACGTTTTCACACGAAAGGCGCGCGCAGCCCATGCGACTTTCTCGTCGGCCTACTTTGTCTTACGCCGTCTCTGTTAGGGTCGTTTTCCCTCTGAAACGCACGGCCGGCGACTTCAACTTCGAGCCCCATGAAACTGACCCGATTTTCTGCTCTCGCGTTCGTTGTCTTCAGCACGGTTGCTTGCCGGTGTGGCGATGTAGCGAGACGTGTTTCTCCTCTCGCGACCGTGAATCCGCTTGCACTTGATTTCGGAAAGGTGAAGGTCAATTCGCCTTCGCCGCCGCAGTCGCTGAGGGTGAGCGCCGGCTCTTCCTCGCCTGTAGCGATCGCGTCGATCACGTTGCGTGATGGATCTGCGCCCGGCGGCGCCGCGGCGTTCACAGTTGGCACCGTGCCGGCGACCGTGAGCGCTTTTGGCAGCGCCGCGGTGGAGATCATTTTCCTGCCGACAGAGCAGCAGGCGTACGAGGCGATCGCCACCGTCACCACGGACGATCCGGATCACCTAACGATCGAAGTGTTGCTCAACGGCGAGGGCGCGATCCCCAAGCTCAGCGTCACGCCCGAGTGCACGTCCGCGCAGAACTGCAAAGGCACCGCGGTGCTCTCTCCACCGTCGATCGATTTCGGCGCGGAACCTCTCATGCGCGCCTCACCGATTCCGCAGCAGGAGCTGCCCCACATCCGTATTGGCAATGAGGGTGACGTGGATCTGCTGGTCACCATGCCCAACGGTGAGTCCGCGCTGACGATTCAGGGACGTGACGCCGCGGCGTTCAAGATTCAGGGCAACACCCAGCTCACCGACACCAGTGACGACGGCAAGCCCGCGCTTCGGATTGCCGGAGGGTCTGGACCGATTGTCTACATTCGCTTCGTGCCCACCTCCAACGCGCAGACGGTCTACGACCAAGCCTCGCTCGTCATTCGAAGCGACGATCCGGAGCTCCCCGAGGTCACCGTTGCGCTGCGCGGGACGAAGACGGACAACCTTCCGCCGACAATCTGCGCCAACGTGATTCGAGCGGTTAGCGGAACGGACTCGATCGACTACGACACGCCCGCGGATTGGGCGCCGCTCCTGATGCCTCCTGCCGGAGGCTACGACTTCTCCGCGACGAGAAGCATCGCGCCGTCGCGTGGAGATCGGGTGAGCACGGTCTTCTTCTCGGCGGAGTCGTCGACGAACACGTCTTCTTGCTCCTACGATCCGGAGAGGGGTCGCACCGGGATGACGTATGTGTGGTCGATCGTCTCCGCCCCCGCGGGTGCGCCAGTGGTCAGCCTCACCGGTGCCACCAGCGCTAAGCCGTCGCTGACCTTGCCGAAGACCGTGAAGCCGTTGGTCGGCGACTACGTGGTGCGCCTCACCGTGACCGACATGATGGGCGCGGCGAGTTCGGTGGATCTCAAGTTCTCCGCGCTGCTTAGAGAAGATTTGGTCGTGCAGTTGGCTTGGCCCGGCACAGCGCAAACGGATCTCGATCTTCACCTGGTGCGCCCGTCCGCGACCGGTCCCTTCTCCTATTTCACCGAGCCGGGTGGAACGCTCGCGGATGGAGGGAGCGCGGACACCAAGACCGCGGGCGACATCAACGGCCTCATCCAATCGAAGCGCGCGGGCACGTTCAATTTCGATTGGGGCGGCGCCGCTTCGCTGGACGATCCTCGGCTCAACGTGGACGACCAGGGCGGCGGTCTGCTCGTCGAGGACATTTCACTCAACTTCCCGGAGAACGATCGCGCCTGCGCGGCCACCGAGTGCCGTTACAAAGTGATGGTCCACTACTTCAAAGACGCCCGCACACCGGGCAGCCCCGCCACCTGTACTCTCTCTGGTTGCGCCGATGGTGAAGCCTGCAACTGCGCTCAAGTCGCGGACGCGGGGATGCGCTGTGTCGCGGACACTGCCCCGCCTTCTGGCGCCGCTACGGGCAACGGCAAGTGCTACTTGGCGCCCGCACCCACGGTGCGCATCTTCGTTCGCGCCAACCCGGTGCCCGCCGCGGTGGTGCCGCTTGAAACGTTGATGCCACCGGATCAGGTTTTCCTCGGCGCGCCTTGCCAGCTGCTCCATGTTGCGGACGTGGTCTGGCCTCCGCGCGCGACGCCAGACGCGGGCGTGCGGATCGAAGTGCAAGGCGCGGACGCGAACGGGCGGATCACCAACCCGCAGCTCTCTCGCTACGGTCAGCGCATCACGGGGAGCTTGGAATGCACGGGCAACACCACCGTCGCGGGCGGAGTGACGTGGTACCAAAATGCGGTGCCCTAAAAAGGGAAGCGCCCCGGGTCCTGGCTTCGGACCCGGAGCGTCTCCGGAAAGTGGGGCCGCAGATGCATCCCACGGCCCCGTGGACCCAGAGGGGGAGGGGGGGGACCCCTAGGTCCAACTTCGCAAAAATTCGGCGTCGGGCTTCAACAATCCCACACTTCGTGGAATTCCGACGTTGCTCGCAATCATAAGGGGAGAATCCCCCGCCTTCAACAAGTCGGGTGTCAAGTGTCATATGCGAACGATCCCAGCCCCTTCCCGGGATGAGCGCAAAACCCCACCTCCTGCGTCCGTGAGGGGGCTACTGCCCTTCGAAGCACGGTTTCTTGCGGCCAGTAAAGCCGACGACTTTGGCTCGGGGACTGTCCTCCTCGCGGTCTCCGGTGGAGCTGATTCTTTGGCCTTGCTGGGATGCGCCAACGCCCTGCGCTGGAACGCGGAAATCGCCAGCTTCGATCACGGGCTCCGTCCCGAAGCGCAAGCCGAAGTGGACGCGGTGAGGGCGATCGCAGAGAGACTGGGGGTGCCGTTTCACGCTCAGAGGCTCGCGCTCAAGGCCGGCCCTGGCATGGAGGCGCGGGCGCGCACCCTTCGCTATCAGACGCTCGAAGAGATTCGGCAGGCGCGCGGCCTTCAGTGGATCGCCACCGCCCATACGCAGACCGATCAAGCGGAGACGGTGTTGATGCGACTGTCCCGCGGCGCTTCGTTGAAAGGCGCTGGCGGAATTCTGAAGAGAAGAGGACGGGTGATTCGTCCGCTCCTCTTCGCCTCGCGCGCGGATGTTCTCGACTACGTCCGAGCGTTGCGCTGGGTGGCCGCGGACGATCCTATGAACGCGGACCCTCAGTTTCTGCGCGTCCGAATTCGTCACGACGTTCTGCCTGCTCTGGAGCGCGCCGCAGGCGCGTACGCTGTGGAACGACTGGCGGCGTTTGCTCCTCTCGCGGCTGAGGACGACGCGTACCTCTCGCTTCTCGCGGGTGAAGCCTTCGCTCGACTGTCGCTCTATGAAGGGGCGCTCGACGCAGTAGGTGTGAGCGCGCTGCCCCGGCCGGTGCGGCGGCGCGTCGTGGCGGAGCTGCTCCGCCAAAATCACCTCGACGAAAATCTCCTCGAACGCGCGCTGACGAGAATCGAGCAGGGTGGGACAGAGACGTTGGACCAAGGTTGGACGCTGCAAACGCAGGCAGGCGTGGTCCGCTGCGTTCGTCACGATTCGCGCGTCCGTCAACCCGTTGAGCTGAGGCTGCTTGCCCCCGACGGCGCTCTTGCGCAGGACACGGACAGTGGGCTCCTTTTCCGGTGGCAGGTCAACGCGCCAATGGCGGAGGCCAGAGAGCTGTCAGTCGGGTTGGGACCGGTGGAAGGGCCGCTCACCATCAGACGACGAAGGGCGGGAGATCGTGTGGAGCATCGGAAGCTTCAAGACGCGCTCGTGGACGCCGGGGTCCCGCGGGAGCTGCGCGATTCCATTCCTGTCGTCGCGGATGCGTCAGGGAAGATCGTGTGGGCAGTCGGTGTAT
>JBQTKE010000701.1:0-2056 GCA_052386435.1 Myxococcaceae bacterium | reverse complement strand
CTCGGTGGGCCACGGCATCGAAGGCAGGAAGCTACCTCTGAGGCAATGTCCGGGAGAAATAGGCCGGGCAGCTCGTCTCCTAGCCCGGACACGATCGTTCAGGTTGAGGAAATGTTGGTTGAGAGCTTCGAAAGAAGCGCTTTTCAAGACGCATGCACGCTACTTTTCAACAGTCGAAGAACCAACGATGTCGGCGACGGACCCCCCGGTTCACCTGAAGGCTCAAGCCCGGGCGAGCTTCTTGTGCAGGAGGTCCAGCTTGTTCTTCGCGGAGAGCAGCTGCTGGCGGAGGGAGTCGGCCTGGCGCGCCACGTCGTCGAAGTCTTTGGCGCCGGCGTCGTCCGCGAGCGTTCCGGCCTCGGCGGCGACCTGTCCCATCCGGTCGAGCAGTGGGCCGATGGCGGTGGCGGTTTCAATGTCTGCCTCGCCGCTGGCGGCCGCGGCCCGCTTCTGTTCCACGCCCTGCAGCTGCGCATTGAGGTCTGTCGCCGCTCGGCCCAGGGTGCCGTAGCGTTCGAGCAGCTCTTGGAAGGTCGCGGTGCGGCTCTGCAGCTCCAGCGCTCGAGTATGCGCGGCACGGGCGTGACCTTCCTGTCGCTCTCGGAGGGTCGTCACGGCGTTGACCAGATCGCGGATGCGCGTCTCCAGATTGCCTTCGAGATCGACGATCTCCTGCAGGAGCTTCGCGGCGCGCTCGATGCCCTTCTGAGAGGTCAGTGGCGCCTTCTCCACAGATTCGACGAGTTGCTGGAACTTGGTGAGGGATTGATCCAATCCCTCGGCGGCCTGGATCAACACGGACGGTTGAGCGTTCATGGAGACCCGCTCATAGCGCGTCAGCCCAGAATTCGCACCAGGCTCACGTCCAGTTGGCTCTGCATATCGCCCAAAAGGCTGTCCAGGTCCTGAGGCGCGAGCGCGAGTTTGGTCTCGAGGATCTTCCGGACGTCCTCCAACAGCGTTTCTTTGGACCGGGTCAGCCATCTCGACACGGTGGATTTGTTCGCGCCCTCCATCCGCGCAATCGCCTCCACGGTCAGCCCTTCGATGAAATACAGACGTAAATAATTGCGCTCGCGGGTAGAGAGCGCCGCCAGCGCTTCTTCCATGGCCGCTTTGAATTGTGGTTCAAAACGCCGGTGTTCCGCCACGCTCTCCGGTCCGGGCGCATTCGCGCGCAACGTTCCCAGCGCACCGTGGTCGACCTGCGCGCGTGGTTTCTCCGCGTCGATCAAGTTGAGCGCGACCCGCATCGCGGCGACCCGAAGCCACAGCGTTAACGGGCCGCGCCCCGCGTAGTCGAGCAGCTTGGCGCCCGGCATGAGCAGGAGCTTCTGGCGCAGCAGCTGTTGCACGTCTTCACCGAAAGAAGGCGACGCGCGCAGTTGGGTCACCGCGGCATGGGTGGCGGTGACGATGCGTTGATCCAACTCGGTCAGCGCCGCGGAGTGGCCTCGCAACGCGGCGAAGGCGAGCAGCAAGTCGGAGGCGTGCAGCGCGTCCCAGTCCGGCTGCGGGGGAACGCGCTCCATCACGTGCGCGTAGAACGACGCGTCCTCGCGGGGAAAGGCGGGGTGCCCTTGATATGCCCGTTCGACGAACTGCGTGGCGGCCGCGGATTCCAAGCTACGCCTTGGCCACCTTGCCGTATTTCTCGCGCAGCTGTTCCTCGCGCCTGAGACCGCGCTCTTTCGCTTTGCGCTGTTCGGCCTGACGGTTGCGCGGCTCGCCGTGCATGTGCCCGTCGAGCTCGTGGATCAGGTCGCGAGTGATCTGGGTGATCTTCTCCACCGCGCGATCGAACGCCTTTTGATTTTCCTTCGATGGTTGCTGCATCCCGCTCAGCTTGCGCACGTACTGCAGCGCGGACGCGGCGATCTCTGCATGCGTGGCGGGCGGCTTGAAATGGCTCAGGGTCTTGATGTTTCGGCACATGGCGCTAAAACCATTTCACAACTGGCGGGGGCGCTCCAAGGTTAGGCGACCGAGCGCGCCGGCGCGAATTTCAAGAATCAACACCTCGGCGTCCATGTGCGTGTCCGGCACGCCGCCGGGT
>JBQTKE010000700.1:0-5172 GCA_052386435.1 Myxococcaceae bacterium | reverse complement strand
CGTTCTTTTGGGTCGTCCCAAGCGCAAAGTTGGGACAACAACTACCGTTCGAGGTTCCCCGCAACCGTCTTCACCTCGGATTCAGACGGAAGGCTCAACACTGTCAGCGGATCGATGTGATTTCCGCGGCGCCACACCTCGAAGTGCAGGTGGGGGCCCGTGGACGCGCCGGTGCTCCCCGCCAGGCCGACTTTCACGCCCTGCCCCACGTTCATCCCCACGCGCACCAGCAGCTTGGAGAGGTGGCTGTAGCTGGTGGACGAACCATCCGCGTGGTCGACCAACACGTAGATGCCGTGACCTCCGTTCGGCCCCGCCTGTCGAACCACGCCCGCCTTCGCGCAGAGGATCGACTGGCCCGTGTACGCGGCCAGGTCCAGGCCTTGATGCATCCGGTACTTCTTGGCGATGGGGTGGAAGCGCTTGCCGTAGAGCGAGTTGACGCGAATGGGGCTGAGCGGCCAGATCAACCCCAACTTCGAAGCGTACGTCTTGGTGGTGGACGCCCCGCCCTGCCGATCTTCAGACGCGCGCTGCACACGGGCCATGCGCAGCCCCAGCTTCGTCTCGTGCTCGAGGATGTCGTCTTGCAACGACTCTGAGATCTGTGAATACGTCTGCGCGTCCGACTCCAGCTCCGACTCGATGGTCGCGCGCAGGCGCAGCATGCGTTGGTCGCTAGAGGGAACGACGCCCGCCGCCAAGAACCTGTCGGTCTCGCGCAGAAACTCGCGCCAGTTTTGTAGCTGAATGGCGCCCATGGGTTTTCCGCGCGCCTTGGGACCGGAGCGGTGCAGCCACGCCGTCTTCGAGAAGCGCGACATCGCCTCGTCCAGGCGTTCTTTGTCCTGCTCGGTGACGAAGTTGAAGCGAGTCACCTCGCCGGACTCGGACGAGGAAGACGGTCGGCGAGCCTCCGGCGGAGGATACGCGAGAGGAATGTCGTCCTGGGCACGCGCGGTCGGGAGGCTCAGGCAGAGCGCAAGGCTGAAACAGAACAACGTGGGCGCGCGCGAAGTCAGAAGGTTGCATCGTAACCGGACCGAGCCTGTCTCACGAAGGGCTCCGGCTTCCTGCGGATTTGCTCAGCTTCGCAGGCGCTGCCGGCAAGCAATAAGGCCTGGCTGCCGCTCAAAACGGCAGCGCCGACTCTCGGACGGCCTTGACGCGCTGTTTCCGAGGCTTCCTCGGTGACCGCGGCCCCCCGGCGCACGTGTCCCAGGCTTGAACACTCCACTGCGGCACCTGCGTCGCAACCGGTTCGGCTCCAGCAGCGAGAATCCCTCTGAGGTGGTTGGTCTCACTGGTACGGTGCTTTACAGGGAAATCCGGGCCCGCTCTTTGCTCAACAGGTCCCTCTCACGCCGCACTTCCAGTCGAGGTTCTTCATGCGTTGGCGTCTCTCTCTGGCTCTGCTTCCCCTGATCCTGGCGGCTCTGACGGTCGCTTGTGGCAAGGGGCAGCACGGCGGAAAGGAGCCCAGCGCGGCGGCAGGCGAAGTCATGCCGGAGAGCGTTCGCGTCAACTGCAAGGTCCAGGGTGCGATTGAAGAGAAGTACCTGGCGCTGGGCGGCCCCACGTCGGTTCTCGGCGTGTGTACCAGCAACGAGCTGACCACCGCTGACGGCGTGGGCCGCTACAACCTGTTCAAGAACGGCGTCATCTACTGGAGCCCCGATACCGGCGCGCACGAAGTGCACGGACTCATCCGGGACAAGTGGGCGGCTATCGGGACCGAGACGAGCGTGGTCGGCTACCCGCTCTCGGACGAACAGCGCGAAGGCGCCTGCCGCGTCTCCAAGTTTCAGCACGGCGGCATCTATTACTGTCCCGCCACCGGCACCAACGTGGTCCAGGGCCTCATCTGGCTGCGCTACGCCGCGCTGGGTGGAGCCAAGAGCGAGCTGGGCGCCCCAACCAGCGACGAGCACGACGCACCCGGTGGCCGCGAGAGCGACTTCCAGAAGGGCTCCCTCTACTGGGAAGCGGTCGCCGGAATCACCCACGTGCGGATGCAGCAGGGGCGTTCTCCGGTCTTGACCAAGGCGTATACGGAGTATCTCGGCCGGCTCACCGACACCGCGCTCAACCCGTTTCGAGAGAATGGGCTGAAGGGCACCGACCTGGGCGTGAGCTTCGAGCGCGATGGTCGGCTGGTCATCCTCTTCGGCGATTCGTGGCTCACCGGCACCAGCAAGGATCGCTGGGACGATGACTCCGTCGCGTTCTCTTCGACGGAGCTTCCGAAGGACGGGAAGCTGCCGCGGTTGACCTGGCACACGGATCCGCAGGGGCAGTTCACGACCCTTCGCCCGCAAAGCGTGAGCAACAAGGCGATGAACGTCCCCGTGGAAGGCCTTGCTGTCGGCGCCACCACGTACGTCTTCTTCAGCACCGGCTGGGGGAACGACACCTTGCGCCATACCCAGTCCGTGCTCGCGCATACCGACGGACTCAACTTCGGCGCCATGGTGAACGACCACGTGGTCACCAGCGACAAGTTCATCAACATCAGCGCCGTTCGCGTGGGGGACGAGCTCTTCCTCTACGGCAGCGGCGACTACCGCAAGAGCCCGGTGTATTTGGCGCGCGTGAACGTGAGCACGCTGACGGATAGAAACAGCTGGCGGTACCTGAGCGGCTACAACGGGAGCGAACCTCTCTACTCCGCGGGAGAGTCCTCGGCGATTCCCGTGATCGACAACGCGTGCGTGGGCGAGTTCTCCGTGCGCAAGCACCCAACGCTCGAGCTGCTGTTGATGACGTACAACTGCGGCAGCCCGCGCGGCATTTTGCTTCACACCTCGCGCAACGTCGCCGGACCGTGGAGCGCCGCGCAAAACATCTTCGACCCAGGCGTGACCGCGGACCGCGGCTACGAACACTTCCTCCACGCCAGCCGCATCGTAGGCTTTGACGACGGCCTCTCCGAAGCAGATCGAGACGACGAATGGGGCGGCGAGTATGGGCCTTATCTGGTGCCGCAGTGGTTCACGTCAGAAGGCGGCGTGCACTCTATCTACTACCTGCTCTCCAGCTGGAACCCGTACCAAGTCCATCTGATGCGGACCGTGCTCACCGAGCCGGGCGCCACCGCCACTCGGCCCTCTCACGCCATCACGGGCACCACGACTCTGACAAATCCCAAGTTCGACGAGAGCATCGTGGGCTGGCACGCGTCAGGCTCGCCGTTCGCGCTGTTCATGGGCACGGATGGGAAGCGCCGCATCACCACGTATGTTCCGCCGGCGAACGACGCGGTGATGGGGACGCTCTTTCAGGACTTCACTGTCGGGGCGAACACGACCACCCTGAGCTTCGCCGTGCATGGCGGCAACGGGGCTGTGCGGTTAATGGTGGGACCGGACATCGTCCGTGAATCGCGCGGCCGCCGCACCAACGAGGACTCGGCGGTGAAGTGGAACGTCTCCGGGCTGCGCGGCCAGCGCGTGCGTTTGATCATCGCGGACGAGCTCACCTCGCCCTGGGGTTACGTCGGCACCACCGGCTTCGAGCTGAAGTGAGGCGGCGATTTACGACTGCTTTGCCTGTCCGCCCGTCTGCTGCTGCTCGCGCGTGCGCATGCTGGACAACACCACGTCAATCCAGCGGTGACTGATGCCGAAATTTTTATCCGGGCAGGCGAAGTGGTGCGCCATGTGGTGCGCGCGAATCGCCTTGCCCCAAGACGTCCGCGGAGCGCGCGCGTGCGTGGACCAATGGATGAAGTCGTAGAAGAGATACCCGCCCACGACCCCCACGAAGTACGGGATGGTCACCGCGGGCTTGCCCACCAGATAGAGCCCACCGGCGATCAGCACCGCCAGAGGAATGCTCGCTCCCAGCGGCATCACCAGCCGGGCGGTGTCGTCCGGGTACCTGTGGTGGTAGCCGTGAACAATGTCGTGGAGCTTGCGAGTGAACGGTCCGCTCCCTTCGTAGTGGAAGAACTGGCGGTGAATGCCGTACTCCAGCAAGTCCCACGTCAGCCAGCCCAGCGGAAGGAAGGCCGCGGTCAGAGTCCATGAGGTGGCCCCGGAGCTGAGGGCCCAGACCATCAAGGCGGAAATGATCGGGACGTAGAAAACGAAGGGCGTCGCTGGATGGACCCGCGAAAAGGTCTCCAGGAACGGGGAGTCGAACATGCGGCCTGACTGGTGCCGGAGGTAATCCATCTTCATGCGACGCCTATGTAGTCGACTCCCGCCCCCGCTGCCAATGTCAGCAACGAGCTCGAAATCCCCAGCGATGACCCGCCGATATGCCGACCTTTGAGAAGAGTGTTGAGCTGCCCCTGACCGCTGCCCACGCGTTCGCCCTCCACGAGCAACCAGGCATCCTGGAAGCGCTCTCGCCCCCCTGGGAGAAAATGGAAGTCGTGCAGCCGCCCACCAGTCTCAAGGCGGGGACGGAAGTTGTGCTTCGAATGAAGCTGGGGCCGGTCTGGATGACGTGGCAGGCGAAGCACACCCGCTACGAGCCGCCGCGCCTGTTCGAAGACGTTCAGGCGAAGGGTCCGTTCGCGAAGTGGATCCACCAGCACCGCTTCGAAGACCTGCCTGGCGGGCGCTGCCGAATGACCGATCACATTGAGTATGCGCTGCCACTCGCACCGCTCTCTTGGCCTGTAGACACACTTGTCGTCAGAAGGAAGCTCACGCGCCTGTTTGAATTTCGCCACGAGCAGACGACACAGCTGGCTCTCGCCGAAGCTTCAAAGCGCCCTTAGACTCGCTGCCCTGATGAGAGTCCCGTCACCCATCCGCACCGTTCTCATGGCCGGGGCTCTCGCTCTGCTCTGCTCGTGCGCGTCGTGGCTGGAGAACACGTATCAACCGGAGGTCACTCCGCCTCCGAAAGATGAAAACACGCTGAATCACCGCATCACGGTCCGACGCGTGGCCAAAGACGTCTGGCTTCACGTCACGGATTTTGACGAGAACGGTGGAATTCCTTCCAACGGCCTCCTCGTTGAGACCGGAAACAGCGTGATTCTTGTCGACACCGGCTGGAGCGACGACAACGCCGCGGGGTTGATTGCCTTTGGGTGCAGATCTCTGTTTTGTAGCGAGATCACGCAGCATTCCTCCGAGCGGCGGCGTGGGGTTCCATGGGTATGGGTTGGGTTGGTAGCTTGACGCCCTTCGCAGTGAGGTATGCCTCGAAGGCGTC
>JBQTKE010000699.1:0-3981 GCA_052386435.1 Myxococcaceae bacterium | reverse complement strand
GCGGTGTCCTCCTCATCGATGGTCTCGGCGAAACGCACGCCAACTACCTGACCGGTTCGACTGGCCTCCCTGGCGATCGCCTCTGCGGCGCCAGGCTCGATCCGTGGCACGGACGCGAGGAATGCCCATTGGTCCGCGAAGGGTTCGCACCGCTCGTCGATGAAGACGCTGTTCCCCTGCTGCCTGGGTTCGTGCTGGAGGGGCAACGCGATGAGATTTCCGAATCCACCGCGGGGCATGGTGTCTTGGTTCGGGAAGAGTCGGTCATAGGACTCCATGCTCAGTTCGTGCCGACGGTTCATCGTCTCAGTAATGAGGAAGCAGCCCATCCGCCTCGCCACATTCGCCGCCACCGGCGAGGTGAAAAAGAACCACGCATGGGCGCCGTTCCCCGAGCGGGAGCGCTCGACGGCCACGGGCACTCCGATGGATCGACAGGTCTCGGCGAAGGCGACGACGTCTTCCTTCCACGAGCTCTTGTCGAAATCAGCCGCGAGGAACCAGCAAGTTTCGTCCTCGAGGAGCGGGTAGACGCCCATCACGTGCCGGCCCTTCAAGTGGTCGATGACGACCTGATCGCCGACGGGGATGAACGCCTGGTTCGAACATTCGCTGCACTTGCCTCCGGTCTTCAGGGCACAGAGCCCGGTCACGAATTTGTTCGTGCACGCGGGTGCATAGCCGGGCTTCCCGGTTTTCTTGCTCACAAATCTGGTCGGGAAGATGTCCTGACGCCCTCGAAACAGAGAACGGAACAGCTTCACCTTCTCGATGGGCGTTTTCGGGACCGGTCCGCCGACCACTGGTGGCAGGCGATTCTCCGGTCCGGATCCGAGTGACGCGATCTCAGTATTGAGCGCAGCAAGGCGGCTGCGCGCCTCGGCCTGCTCTCGATCCAGACGTCCAACCAGCGCCTGCTCCTTGGCGATGGCTTCGAGGAGGGCCTGTCGGCTGTCCGGTGGCTCTTGCCCGCTGCGTATCGGCTTCCTTTCGTCCGTCATCGCGGGTTCGGAAGCCTCCTTTTCTTCCTGCTGAGCGTTGAAGAACCTCATCTGCATCAGATGGCCTTCAGCAGCGTCGCTACCGCGCCCGCTGCCTGCCTCGCCAGAGCATCGGGTTGGCCGATCCCCTGTCCCATGAAGCTCGCATACCGCCGCGGCCCAACGGCATCGAGGTCTGCGAACAGCTTCTGCATTTCCTGAAGCGAATCCTGGAACTCAGGCCGATTGAAGATCGGACTTGAACGGACAAAATCAGCAGCGCGCGCGGGACCACCTGGCCAAGCCTCGATAAGCCAAATGATGTCGTAGGCGTCCTTGTTCTTGTTCCTCCGGATGAGAGCGTCGACTTTGGCTGCGATGTAGCCGGCGATCCCTGTCACTCTGAAACGCACTCGGGCATTCCCCGCTCCGGCCGGCAAGGTGACGTCGATGATTCGTTCCACGGCGTCGAGGTCGACGAGACCACCCGCAGCAAGTGCCAAAGCTGAAAGCTTCGCGCCCACCACTCCGCCAGGACGATGAAGGCGTCCGGCGGGGCGATCCGGACCAGTGGGGCAGAAGAACTCCACCGTGAGAGGCACCTCTACTCCACCCACCCATCGCCAACTGATCGGTTCCTGGCTTTCATTCCGCGCCATCCGAAAACCGGCGCCCTTGAGACACTTCTCCAGCCGCTCGTAGTTGCCGACGTCCCCGTCCACGAGTGCCACACTCAGGCAAAGATCGAGATCGCGGGTGCCGACATGGCGCTCGAGCCCGGGTTCGAGCACCGGAACCAGGAGGCCGGGGACCAGACCACCAACAACGGTGACGTGTTCGCCGGCGAAGCTGAACGCCTGAACCAGGCGGGCCGCCTCTGCGAGCAGTCTACCGGTGACGCCCGGGTCATATGCCCCAGCGTGATCGCCATCAGAAGCCAAGTACGCCCTCCCGGAATGCCTGTGCAACGTCGTCGCCGCGCTTCTCCGCGAAGCAATCGAGGTAGATACGGACTGCCGGTGCAAGCTGAACGCCGCCTCGCGCAGCGGCTGCTAGGGTACCGACCCGTCCGGTGTCCTTCATCAGCACCATGTTGGCGCCACGGGAGGTCACCTCCACACCGAGGGCTTGAGCCGCTTCCTCGAGCGTGGCGTCCGGGCCAATTCGGAGGACCGATCTCTGGACGGCACTCGGTCCAGCTTCGTGCAGAGCTGCCGCAGCGAACCCGGTGAACGCGTGAGGAATTCGTGCACGGCCGAGCGCAACACTCGCGTTCTTCCAGAGCTCGCCAGGTGTCCGGGCGTAGAGAGCCACTTCGAGCTTCTTATCCCGTCGACTGCTGCTCCGCTGCCTCGCCAGCCAATCGAGCAACTCACCGGGGCGTCCAGCGCGACGTCGTTTTCTCGGACCACTCCCCTCGGCAGCCATGAGCCCTTCGCCCTCAAGCACCGAGAGGACTTTGTGGGCCTGACCCGCAGACACTTCGGCCATTCGGGCGAGATCCGTTACTGACCACGGCCGAGTCGGTTCTCCGAGAATGACCTGAACTGCCCTGACTCCATCGATTCCGACGCTGGGTTGTCCTTCGCTCAGGCGTTCTCGCCCCTCGCCGTCGATGTGGATCAGGAGGTCATCGCCCTGTAGATGGAGACGCCCGTGCGAGTCGGCGTAGCTGAACCCACGCCCCTCGAGCTGCGTGCGGAGAGAGGAGGACAGGTACGGGCCCACGACCATGAGGATCTCGGCTCTTCGGCCGCCGTTCCCCTTTAGCTGCTCAACCCAGTCTTCGGAGCCTGCGGTTGCCTCGATCAGCTTCAATCGCCACGACCTTTTCCCTAGACGGAGAACCCCATCCGGCCCAGGCTTCACCCGAAGCCACGGGACGCGGGGCGCCCAGCTGGCTAGCCTTGGCGGCAGCTGTAGGACTTCACCCATATTCACTACAGTACCATATTCATTATGGAGTGAATATGGCTCCTGCGTGAATATAGCCTCAGCCTCGGGTGCCGGGGCACTGGCCTTGATTCCGGCTGGTGATACCTCGCCCACCACGTGTATAGCCCTCCTGCAGTTGGAGGGCGAATCCCCCCCTTCACTCGACAGGGGCACGACCATGCTCAAAAGCATCGCCGAGAATCTCGCGAGCATCGCGGCGCCGGGTTCCTTCGCCACTCGGCGAACCAGCACGGCTGACAATCTTCAGCTCGAGGTGGAGGGCGTGGGTCCGATCAAATTGCCGATCTCATCGGCGACGGCGCGTCAGTTGTGCGCCGCGGCTCGGCCAGCCCGCTACGGCTTCAAAGATAAGACGCTGCAAGACAAGCGCGTGCGCGACACTTGGGAGATCGGGAAGAGCCGGATCAAAATCGACCAGCGTCGGTGGAAGCCCACCCTCCTCGCGCAGCTGGAGCAGATTCAACGAGACCTTGGTCTCCCCACCGGCTGCACCCTGAAGGCTGAACTTCACAACATGCTGGTCTACGAACCCGGTCAATTCTTCGTGTCGCACCAGGACTCGGAAAAGATCGACGGCATGATCGGCTCGCTGGTGGTGACCCTGCCGTCATCCTTCAAAGGGGGCGCCATCGTGGTCGATCACCACGACGAGCGGGTCACCTACCGCGGAGGCTCCGGCGAGGCGCTTGCCTTCATCGCCTTCTACGCCGACTGCCATCACGAAGTCCGGCCGGTGAAAGACGGCTACCGCGTAGTACTGACCTACAACCTTCTGCTTGAAGGCAGTTCGATCGCGATCAGCTCTCCTTCAGTATCGAAGCAGACCGAAACGCTGGCCCAGCACATCCGAAGCCACTTCGAGACGTCACCTCCGCCGAGATGGCAGAACCAACCACCGAGGGAGCCACCCGACCGATTGGTTTATCTCCTCGACCATCAGTACACCGAGTGGGGTCTCGGCGGGAGCCGACGGAAGAACGGCGTTGCCGCCCGCGGGGCGGCGGTGCGAGCTGTTGCAGGCCGTTTGGATTGCGTGATCGTCCTC
>JBQTKE010000698.1:0-4761 GCA_052386435.1 Myxococcaceae bacterium | reverse complement strand
GGGGCCTACCGGCGTCTCGGTTCCACAAGGTCTACGGGAAAGGCTCCCCAACGGAGTAGGTCCGAACCTCCTCAGAGCTTCGGCTGCCCTCCAGCCCCTACTGCCGCGAAGCGGCTTCGTTCAACTCGTCGCCGCAGCGCGAGGTCATGACGGGCCCCGACGCCATCGAGGCATTCCGAGAAGCGAAGGCGCACCTGTGCGTCGTCGCGACGGAGAACCCACCCGCCGACCTCCTGGCCGTGCGGCTCCGCTCGGTCGGACAGGAGGTCGTCCTCTCATCGTCTCATCGACTAGCGAAACGACGGTCTTTGCGGCCCGCCGACTTGAGTGGGGAGAAGTTCGTCGTCGCGCCGGCAGGGAGTCCTCACCGAGCGATGCTCGCGCAGGTTCTGCGGGTGAGTGGCTACGAAATTGAACGTCGCCGTCGAAGCCACCGGTTGGGAGTTGATGCTCCAGTTCGCAAGAGACGGTGTCTGGATCGCCGCGACCGCGAGCGGAGCCTGGCTGCTGTTCCGCAATGTGCTGCGTTCCCCCGTCTACTGGAGCTTCGTCGTCGCCGGTCTGATGTTCACGCTGATCAGCATCCTCGTCTCCGGGACGATGTTCGGGACGCACACCTATCCCGTCACCTACCAGGTGCTCGAACTGGCGAAGAACAGCTTCGGCCTCTTCAATCTCATCACCCTGGACGCGTTCGCGTTCAGAGGAGGAAGCGTCTTCGCCCAAGAGCTCGAAGAATCGTCTCCCTGCGGCGACAGGTCGAGAGTGCTTCTCGCCCCCGCGTATTCCGGGCCTGTATAGACAGCCAGCAAATTTACCGGCAAATTGATGGCTATGTATCCACGGCGACTGAGCCCCCCCTCGCGATCATTTTTCCTTCTGGGGCCGCGGTCTACGGGAAAGACCACTTGGCTGCGGGAGAAGTTCGCTGAGGCGCGCTGGTACGACCTGCTCTTAGAAGCCGAGCTGGTGCGGTTTATTCGCGAGCCGGATCGACTACGGCAGGAACTGGCAAAAGCAGCCCCCCGAAGTTGGGTCGTGATCGACGAGGTTCAGCGCTATCCCCCGATTCTCAACGCGGTTCACGACTTCTTGTCCCGAGGCAGCCAGTCGCCCCGGTTCGTCCTGACCGGTTCGAGCGCGAGAAAACTCAAGCGCGGCCAAGCCAACCTCCTGGCGGGGCGGGCCCTCTCTCGTCACTTTTTCCCGCTCGTTGCCCAAGAGTTCGGACTGGACGGTTTGGACGTCGAAAGGCTGTTGCGGTTTGGATGCCTCCCCCAGATCGTGGACGCGGTTGACGACGCGGAGCGCCGAGCGCTGCTTGAGGCCTACGGCGAGACGTACCTTGCCGAGGAGATTCGTGCTGAAGCGCTGGTCAAGAACCTCGCTTCCTTCAGCCGCTTCCTGGAGGTCGCCGCCACGATGAACGGACAGATCACCAATGTCTCTTCGTTGGCAAGGGACTCCGGCGTCGCCCGACCAACGGTACAGGGCTATTTCGATGTCCTGGTCGACACACTGCTGGCGACGTGGCTGCCAGCCTTCCGACCCAAGGCGCGCATCAAGGAGGTGGCACACCCTAAATTTTTCCTTTTCGATACGGGGGCGGTGCGCAGCCTCGCGCGAAGGCTCCGCGAGCCCCTGGAAGCAGCGGAACGCGGTCCGTTGCTGGAGACCTACGTGCTTCACGAGCTCCGGGCTTTCATCAACGATGCGGATTGCGGTGGAGACCTTTCCTACTGGCGAACCCCGTCTGGTTTCGAAGTGGATTTCATTTGGACCCGGGGTGGACGGCGCGTGGCCATCGAGGTGAAAGCCTCTAACCGCTGGAGAAAAGAAGAGGGCGCAGCCCTCAAGGAGCTGACCCGCTCGCTCCCGCGCGTACGCGCCATCGGAGTCTACTTGGGCGAACATGCGCACAAGGATGAAGAGGTGAACGTCTGGCCCTTGAAGTCGTTCCTGCGCGAACTGTACGCGGGCCGGGTCCTCTCGTGAGTTAGTGGGACCGCGCTTGAGCCGATAAAGGCTCGGACGATGATGGAGACCGCGCGTCATCTGCTTGGGACGCGATACGTCTTCGGAGGCCGCCTGAGAGGCAAGCAAGAGAGAGGATAGAGGGTCGGCATCGGCGCTGGCAAACGTGTCCTCTTGAGTGTTGGCGCCTACTCCGCCTCGGAAGGCAGGGACGCGAAGTAAGCCGCGAGGTCGCGCATTTGATCTTCCCGGAGCTCGTCCGCCGCTTCGCGCATCAGCTGGGCGGACTTGCCTCCGCCTCGGTGACCCTGCTTGAACAGCTGAAGCTGCAGCAACAAATACCGCGGATACTGACCGGCCAGCGATGGGTACTCCGGGTGCACGCGTGAGGGCTTGGGCCCGTGGCACTTCACGCAGGCGGGCGTCCGCTGCGCCGGAATCCCACTCTGGGCGATCTCGCGCCCTCGCTCGACCGACGCGGGGTCCTGCGCAGCCACCTGAGCCACCTTCGGCAGCGCGGCGTAGTAGGCGCTCAATTGATTGCGGACCTCGGCTGTGAGCCCGACGGCGAGGGGCTCCATGGTGCCGCTGTGCCGCGCGCCGCTGGCATACGCCTCCAGCGCCCTATTCAGGTATTCGCGACGCTGACCCGCGAGCGTCGGGTACGCACCCAGGCCCCGGCCTCCCCCGTCCGCACCATGGCAAGGGGCGCAGCTTGTCTTGACGATTTCAGGCGTGGGCATTCCCTCCACGGAACGGGCGTCACCGCTGCCCGGCGTGCCGGGGTGTGGACGGATCAGCGCTTCGTACTGCGACCCGGACAGCGAGGGCAGTCGAACCAGAAACGCCGCCATCGCTTGCACCTCGTCGTCCCGTTCCTGGGCCGGCCACGCGGGCATGCCCGTGAACTTGATGCCGTGCTTTGCGATGTAAAAGAGCTCGGCGGCGTTCCACCGGGACACGTCATGCGGAAGATAGGGCGGTGCCGGAGTTGCCGCCTGCATGACGCGGGCGAAGGTGTTCGCGTCGGGACGTCCGTGACAAGGCTCGCAGCCGAAGGCGTAGTGGCCGGCGCCCTTCTGCACCATCCACTCTTCATTCAGCGGAAACGCCTTCACGCTTCGCGCGTGCAGCGCCACCGAGCGGCGCTTGGCGAAGTCCAAGAGCCCATGCGTCAAGGCCCAGTGCCCGGAGCTGGCGGCCACCGGGATGATTCCGATCGCCACCCCCGCGAACGCGACGAGGCCGAGCACGGCGGCCAGGCCCGCCCACTTCAGCAGACGCCTCTTCGTCACCCTCCACCCCTCTCGTGGGTGCTCGGGCTGCGCGCGCGCAACAGCTCAAGCACCAGAAACAGACCGCCGGCCAGATACGACAGGCCTCCCACGACGAGCATGATCGCTCCGCCGAGATGTTGATCATCGAGCGGCGCAAGCCACCCGCCGCCGTGGGCTGCATGCCCGTGCGCGAACAGGGTCCGCTGCGCCAGCGCGAGCAGGGCGCCGAGCAGCGTCATGTGCATGGACGTGAGCAGCAGCGCGAGCACACCTGCGCCGCGACGCTCGGCGCGCAGTGACAGCCCTCCTCCGAAGGCAGCGAGCCAGACCCAGAGTCCGCTCAGGACGAAGCTGGCTTGCTCCGCCACGAACGCACCGGACTGGGTCCGTGCCGCGTGATGCAAGGAAGGGGTGTGCCAGCTCCAGACGACGAACAGCTCCAGCACCGACGCAGGCACAGGTGGAAAGAGCGCCTCCGCCCGCCGGACGGGATCCCATCGCCCGCCTGCAATCCCCAGCGCAAGCAACGGCGCGGCAATCGCCACCACCGACATGTGCTGCACCATGTGCCCCGAGAAGGAGCTGAAAGGGACGCTCCACGCCAGCGCCAAGACTCCCAACCCCGCCAGCAGCAACAGGCGGCGAGTCATCGGCAGCTCCCGATGAAGACGAACACGGTCGCGCTGTACACCACCGCCACCGCGCTCAACCCCGAGATGAGCATCACCGCGAACCCCAGAAAGCGATGACGGTCCAGATCGGTGTCCCGATCATGCGGCTGCCGGCCTTCTTCCAGCCGGTGTCTGCCGCGCGCCCGCAGTCCCAGGGTGGCGATGACGCCGAGCGCCACCACCGTCAGCGCTCCCAGCGCGATGCGGACCGGAAACAAGGAGCCCTCCCCGCCCGCGAGCTTCGCGCACCACACCGAGACCACGGCGTACGCGGTGAGGAAGTGGGCCGCCCAGACGGCAGGCGAAGCCGCCAACATCCACAGACGCTCTCTGTCCTCGGCGGGCTCTTTCATCCTCGCTCCTCAAACCGCCAACGGGAATCCGCCCACCACCGCGACGGTGACCACCGCCATCAGCGCGGTGAAGTGCCAGTAGAGCGTGACGTTGCAGATGTCGATGTCGTGGGCCGGCGTGAGACGTCGCCTCCAGCGGCGCGCCAGACAGTACAAGTGCATCAGCACCCCCACCAAGACGTGGAAGACGGTCCACGCGATGAGCATCCACATCGTCGCCGGATACGCATGCTGGGCCGGCTTCATGTCGTGGCTCAGCGGTCCGGCGAGCAGCGCCGCCGCGCCCGCCGCTGAGAAGACCACCGCGCACAAGAGCGCGGTGTAGAACGGGCCACCTCGCGCTCGCTGGTTGAAACGGCGCGCGAGCACCGTGAGTCCCCACGCGCCCAGCAACAGCGCCACCGCCACCAGCGGCCACTTCAGGCCCGGGCCGGCAATATGCTCCGGCGGAAAGTCCTCGTGCACGGTCCAGAAGAAGAAGTCCCC
>JBQTKE010000697.1:0-6285 GCA_052386435.1 Myxococcaceae bacterium | reverse complement strand
GGTGGTGCCCAGGTCGATGCCGATGACAGGACCCGTCGTCTCCAGCTGCGCGGGCGGACGGAGATAGGTCGGCCCTTGCGCCAACGTCGGCTGTGCGGAAGGCTTCGGCGCGTCCAACAGGGTCGGCATCGCCGGTGCGGGAGGCGGCGCGGCAGGAACTTCGCGCCGAATATTCGGCAGCGAAACAGGCGCGGCGGCAGCGGGTGAACCCCTCGCGGGCGTGGCGCCCTTGAGAACAGGGGCAGGGGCCTTCGGGGCGGGCTTTTTCGCGGAAGGAGGAACGCCATTCCCGACCGGACGCGCCAGCTCCAGCTCCAACTCTTCACCCCCAATGTCGAGATCGATCTCCGTCTGTCCGCGATCGCCGGTGGGGTGCAACGAAGGCGGCGCCGGGCTGTTCTCGACGGTGCTGCCCTCGAACAGCGAG
This sequence comes from Myxococcaceae bacterium, assembly GCA_052386435.1. Lineage (GTDB taxonomy): Bacteria > Myxococcota > Myxococcia > Myxococcales > Myxococcaceae > JBQTKE01. The sequence goes on along the minus strand of JBQTKE010000697.1, from coordinate 5,858 downwards.
GTGTCCGGGAGGAGCGGTTTCTCCGGCGGAGGCTCGAACTCAATAGCTACGCCCAGCACCTCTTCGGACGTCTCCGCGGGCTGAAGCTCAATCTCGATGTTGGGCACAGGCTCCACCGCGCCGTCAGCAGGAGCGGGAGAAGCCGCTGTGCCGCGCACGAGATCGTCGATCGAGATGTTCACGTCTTCCGCGGGAGGTGGAGGAACGTCTTCGCCCATGGGCTCGTCTGCTTCCAAAGCGGCCGGAATAAGCGGCTCGTCCTCTTCAAAGCCGAAGTCGAGGTCGTCGAGCTGCGCCGGGGCAGGTGCGGTGGGCTTCGCTGCGGGAGGCGCCGCTGGGGCAGTCTTCGCGGCGTGGGGCGCTACCGCGGGTGTTTTCGCCGCAGCGGGAGGTTTCGCAGCGGGCGTTCCCTTCGCAGGCGCGGCGGCCACCGGCTTGGCTGCAGGTGGTGGCGCGGCCTTGGCGACAGCAGGAGGCGGCGTTGCAGCAGGCTTGGCGGTCTTCGCGGCGGGAGCCTTCGGCCTGGGAATCTCTGGTTGCACAGCGGTCCCTGCCCCCGTGGAGCCGACCATCTTGTCGATCAACGTTTGGGTGTCCGCGTCGACGTCCTTGAACTGCAACCCCATCCCCGTCGAACCGGTGGGATCTCCGGGCTCGCGGATCCAGCGCACCACGGCGGTGCCCTTCATCACGCGCAGGCCGTTGGCGATCTCGATCTGAAAGCGAACGTCGGTGCCGACGGGGTGCGGTTTGCGCGAACGGATGAACATGCCGCCCGCACTGATGTTGGTCGCAAAGCCTTCGACAAAGTTGCCCAGGTCCGAATGGTTGAGCTTCACCAGGAGCCCGACGGATTTGCGTTCTGGTCGGCGAGCGCCGTCATCCATGGGTGCACGATTGCGTTAGCTGCGCGTTGGCACAACGCTCACTTTCGGAGCCACTGTAGGAAGCCAGAGTCAGCGCCGGTAGAGCTTGCGGAGAAAGTCCACCAACTCTTTTCGCAACGACGACGAGAGGGCGGTGAAGCAGACGCCGATTCTGTACTTCCCTGGTCGCCCCACTGCCGGGAGACAGGAGACGACCCAGCCCTTCAGCTTCAGCGCGCCAGTCGGGTTCCCTGCACGTGAAACCTCCAGAGTGATGGTCTCGTCCTTCTCGAACGCCGAATTGGTTTCCAGCCCCACGCCGCCTTCGCCGATGTCTCGCAGCATCACTTCCAGCTGCTCGCGCGAAGTGCAGCGCACGGAGAGGAGATACGAGACGCGCGGGAACGAACGCATCTGCGTGCCGCGCCCGAGCAGCGCCCGGTCCATGAGATCCAGCACCGCCTTGTCTTGCTCCGGCGAGCCCTTCACGAAGCGCAAACCCATTCCCAAGATTTCGCCGCCGGACTCCGTGGCGATGCGAACGATCTGAGCGACCAAGCAGACGGGCTTGATGCCTGCTGTGATCGCCAGCTTGAGGGTGAGGTTGTCCCCCACCTTGCCGGGCGGCTTTGTCGTGTAGAGGAAGATGCCGCTGCGCGACAATTCGCGGACCGTGAAAGCCACTTCGTGCTCATTGAGGATCACGCGCGCGTCCAAAGGGACGGCAACACGTGCGTGGGTTCGGCGTTCCATGCTCACGACGCGAAAAATAAAACCCCTTCGTCCTGATTCCCAGACCCCTCTGGTCTGTCGGTGCGGAGCCCCTGTGCGTGGCGTGCGCAACGCTGCGCAGCACCGTTCTGGGTGTGGAGTTTTCGCTGGGACGGCTTGGGCTACCATCACGACTCATGGCGCGGCCATCGCAGGCGTTCAAAACGCAAGCTGCACTGTCGGTCCGCACCAAGATCCTCTTGGGCGCGCTGGGCAAGCTGCTGCTGCGTGAACGGGTCGCGCTCAAACGCGCCGAAGAGCTTCGCCAGTTGGGGCGGCAACTGAGGGTCGTGCACCAGGGGAAGTCGCTGGGCACGGTGACGGTGTCAGTGGGGGTGGCGGAGTACCCGCGCCACGGTTCAACGGGTGATTCAGTACTCAAAGCCGCGGATGTCGCCCTGTACGAGGCGAAGCCCCGTGGAAGGGATCAAGCTCGCAGTCCGGATGGACGGCACGGGGGATTCACAGGGACTCTGATCGAGCTTCCTGTTGAGGGCGGGCCGTCCAGCGGAGTCGTTTGAAAGGATCAGTCAGAGAGCGCAGCACGGAGGTGTCCGATGGGCTCGCGACGAATGGTGGTTCTCGAGGTGTTTGCCGACGTGGTCTGTCCGTGGTGTTTCATTGGACAGCGTCGGCTCAAGAAAGCGATGGCGCTCCATCCGGAGCTGGAGGTCAAGGTTCGCCTTCGCGCGTACACCTTGCACCCGGAGGTTCCACAAGGAGGGGAAGACGCGAAGGTCTTCTTCGGCCGCAAATACGGAGGGCCGAAAGGTGCCGTGCAGGCGTTGGAGCGGGTGACGGCCCAAGCCGCGGTCGAAGGCTTGGCGGTGGACTTCTCCAAGCTCAAGCGCGTCCCGCACAGCGCGGTGGCGCAACGGGTGCTGCACATGGCGTCGCAGACGGTGGATCCGCTCAGCGCGTATGAGGCGCTGGCCGCGGGTCTGTTCGCGCGCGGCGCCAATCTGGCGGATGCGCGCACGTGTATCCGGTTGCTCAGCGACGCCAACCTGTCGTTCGAAGGGTTGGACTTCGAGAGCCGGTTGCGCGCCGGGGAGGGTTTGGAAGAGCTGGCCGCGGATCAACGCGCCGCGGTCTCGCTGGGCGTGGACGCCGTTCCGTTCATCATGGCGGATGATCGCTTCGGCCTTCGCGGCGCGGCGGCGGTGAGCGACTTCGAAGAGATTCTCACCACTGCCGGTGCCGCGCGTCCGCGACGGACGCCGGTGCAGACGGTGGACCGCCGCACCGTGGCCTGACGTGAGCCGCGCCCTCGAGCCCAACAGGCTCGAGGTGCGCGTGGGGGGGGACGTCAGACTTCCTCAAACGAGATTCGGATCAATCTTTCGCCGCAAGCCATCCAGTGCTTCGGCGTACACAGTCGGGTTGAACGGCTGCTTCTTCTGAACCAGATCCAAGAGCAGCTGGGACACGACGGTGCCCACTTCGTGGACTGCCTCATGACGAGAGAGCCCTTGCGCCATCAAGCGCTCCAGCGCCGCTCGCGTCTGCGGTGGTTGTCCCAACGCGACCTGGTTTTCGACCACGGCGTGAACAGCAGCGTGGAGGCGTGGGCTTTTGATCGGTGGATGCCACTCCGGGGGAGATTCGTGCGCGGCCTCGCAGAGCTTCACGCGCGCCGCTTCGTCTTGAGCGAGCCAGGCTTTGGCGTCCGGTGATCGCTGAGGGTCGTAGTCCATGGCGTTCAAGCTCCTTCGCTGGCGGTTCTGATGACGGTGGGCTGAACGGTCTCAGCGGGTTCGGCCGCGCCCATCCGTGAGCTCAAGTTGTGGCCCCAGCATTTAACGCCTTCACGGGTTGCGGCGCAGGAGAAGTCATCACGGCAGGAGAGGCTGGTCGCGCGCAGTTCTTCCACTTGTTTGAGCTCACGGCGTGAGATCCGGGTGCCGTCCCCCAACTGACCCCGGTTGTTGTGGCCCCAGCACCAGACGGTGCCCTCCCGCGTGAGCACGCAGGCGTGATCATTTCCGGTGCAGATCGAAATGACGGCGGGTGGCGTTTCCAGGCGAAGTGGCTCGGTCAGATAGCCTGCGTCGTTCGGAAAGACGAAGTCCGTCATCAAAGGCGCGGCACCACCCCAGAGCCAAGTTCCGCCATCGACGTCCACTGCGAGGGTGAAGCTCAGTCCTGTAGCCACCGCGGCCACCTTGAACGGCAGCGCGACTTTGCGAGGGCCAGGCTGGTTCGCCACGGAGACGGCGTCCAAATAGGGGCCTCGGGATGCGCCCCACACCCAAACGTCGCCGGAAGCGGTGAGTCCCCAAGTTGAAACTCCGTCGTTTGAGGTTTGAGAGATGGGCTCGGTCAAACCCTGAACCGACGTTGGCGTCGTCACCACATCATCGTCAGTGGGAAACCCCAGGGATTGGGCACCGCCCGGCAGGGTTCGGCTGTTCTGACCCCAGCAGAGCACCCCGCCGTCGCGCTGCGCGCCACAGCCCATCCGTCCGTCGCCGCCGCGCGCGGAAAAGTCTGAAGCGGCGACGAGCGTGGGCTGCACGGCATCCGTCTGCTGCCCGTTGCCCAACGCGCCTGTCGAGTTGTGGCCCCAGCACCAGCCGCGCCCGGAGCTTCCCAAGGCACAGATGACGTTCAGCCCCGCGTTGAGTTGGGTGATCGGCTCTGGCAGCGGGACCCAACGGAGCGCCTCAGGGCTCGGCCCGACCGCTGCTCTACCCACGAGGAGCGCACCCGCGCAGGCCACATGGCCCTGTTCGCTGCGCACGCAGGTGGAGCCCATGCTGATGCTGACCGCCACGGGGAGCTCGCACTGGCCACTCGCGCGAAACGCGCCGGAGGAGGGACACCCCGATGCCTGCGTGCCACCGTCTTCAGTGCTCGACCCGCCACCGTCTTCAGTGCTCGACCCGCCGTCGTTCGAGATAACCCCGGAGTCGATCGAGGTCTCTTCACAGTCCCTGCCAGTGACAGGGTCACAGAGAAACCGAGTGGGTTCTCGAGGGCACGCGCTCACCGCGAAGAGGAGCACCGTCAGTGCGGCAGCGCGCTTCACGCGGGCTCCTGATGGCTGGCGAGCGCGGTGCGCAGGCTGAGGTCGGCGCGGTCCTGCAGCACGCGAACCAAGCTGTCGACTTCGAGTCGGTTCACTCCCGCGCGTTGGGCGAGCTGATCTCGGGTGTGCGTGAGGAAGCATTCCTTCGCCGACGCCAGCCAGCGCGCCACCGTGGCGGAGTGAACTTGGTACGCCCGCGCCAACTCATCCAACGTGACGCCATCCAGGAAGTGCAGCCGCAGCAGCGAGCGTTCGCGGGCGGAGAGTTGATCAATCGCGGTCTTTAACGAGAGGCCCACCGCGCCGGAAAAGCGCTCTCGCATGACCGCGAGCTCTGGCGCGGTGCTCTCCAGGTCTTGCCACACGGCGTTTTCGAAGGACTGTTCCTCCAGCCGAATCAATGGCGCGGTGCTGTGCTTCAGCGCTTCGCGCACGACGACAATCCGCACCCAACCCGCCAGTGCCCCTTTCCCCGAATACGCGGTGATGCGCGCGGGTGGAACGGTTAGGCACGAGAGCAGATCCGACTCGATGTCCGCCCAATGTTCTTGCGGAACGCGCCCTGCCATCGCTCGCAGCGCATCGGTGATGGCGCCGCGAAGCCACGAGATCGCCGCGGGGTCGTGACGCTCGATGGCGGCCGCGAGGAAAACGTCCGCGGCGCGTTGTTCCTCCAGCGGGGCTCGCTGCTGACACGCCTGATCGAAGTCCCCTTTCCCCAGCCGGACCTTCGGCCAGACGGCGCAGCAGCTGAGGTAGAGGTCGTGCTGTTCCATGTCGCTCAAAATCCCGCGCTGACGCTCAGCGCTCCGCCACCGGGTGCTGCCCAGACTGTGAGGCGTGGCATGGTGTCGGCGTCGCGCGTTCCCAAAAAAATTCCGCCTACTACCGCACTGGAGATGCCGATTCCCAGCCCCACCCAAGAAGCGGTCGCCCAGCGTCGCGCGTCCTCGTATTCGGCGCGCGTGACGGAAAGAGATTGGTCATCTCTCTGCTGGCGATTCACCTCACTGAGGACGCGGCCGGTTCGAATCAACCCCACGGTGGAAACCGCGGCGAGCACTCCTCCTGCGGCGAGAGTTGCGCCGCCCGCCCAACGTCGAGTCGTTGCTTGGGGCTGCGAAGTCGCAACCACGTTGCTTGCCGGAAGCACAACCGGAGTCAACGGAGCTGTCTTGCGCATCGCCGGG
>JBQTKE010000696.1:0-3984 GCA_052386435.1 Myxococcaceae bacterium | reverse complement strand
TGCGCCACTCCGCCAACGAGCAGCAGCAAGAGCAGCCCGCGCAAGGTCATGGCTGCACCGTGAGGGGATTCAGTCCGGCCGGATGGCAACCGCTGCAGGTGTTCACGCCAGGGATGCAAGCAGAGTTGTAGTTCACACCGGAGATCCGCCCCGGGGTGTGCTCGGCAATGGTGTCAGGGCAATTGTGGCGATGACAATTGGTGCACTTCACGTTCGCTGCGCTCGCGCCCTTCACCGTGTCGTGGCAGTCACGGCAACCAATCGCGGCGTGCGGTCCGGTGGCAATCTTAAACCCGGAAGCGTTGTTCTCGTGTCCCGGATAGATAGCGGGCGCGAAACGAATCACGTTGTGACACTGCCGGCAGTTTGGAGAGAAGGTCGCGTGACTGATCGACACCGCGTTGGTGCGGTTGAAGTCCGTCTGGTGGCACGTCAAACATTCCACGGTCACCCGGCTGAACTTCCTCGACGGAAGCTCTGCGTGGCAAGCCTCACACGGGAGCAGCGCGTGCCGGCCCACCAGCGGAAAATTCGTGCGGCGGTGAGCGTCCGCGCGAAATTCGCTCTCCCAGTCCTTCTCGTTGTGACAGCCCTCGCAGCGTGAGCCCAGCTCTCCGCCGTGGATGTCTTCGTGGCACGCGGCGCAGGTACGGGGCGTGGCACGTTTGAAGTCGGAGAAGTGGCAGCCCGCGCAGGGGGTCTTCACGTGCGCGCCCCTGAGCGGAAACCCGGTGCGCTCGTGATCGAAGATCACCTCGGCCCAACTCGTAGTGGTGTGACAATCACCGCATACCGTTACGCCCGTCGTCTTGAGCTTGGGATGAAGCTTGGAAGATTTGATCCGGTCGAACGGTTGGGGCTGGGCGTTGAAGAAGAAGCCCATCGACAGGAGAATCCCGAGCGCCTTGGTCACGCGGTGATGTCCTTCAAGGAGCGGAGAAAGTACGACGATCTAGCTCTCAAACCGCGATGGGCTCCAAAAAACAAGCTGTCTTCTTTCAGGAACCCTTGGAGCACCATTGGAGCGTGCCTTCCCTCTCCAGTTCGAGACCGTGGTGGTCGGATGTGAGCCTCAAGTCGCTGCACGGGACGATGAAAGAGTGCTGGAGCTGCCACGAAGTTCTAATTGTCCCACCCTGGGCAAAGTGCTCCTCACGTGAGGGAAAACATTTTCCCCATTTTGGGGTCCTGCTGAGGTCTGGTGAACCAAACTCCCTGGCCTGCGATTCGCAATGACCGTCCTGTCCGGAGGTAGGGATGGGGCTGCGTGGGGTGGGGTTCGGATTTCTCGTTTCGTCGTGGTTGATGGGCTGCAGCACCAACGCCGTTCCGCCGTTGGCTGACAGGGCGCGCGACGCCGGCTCGATCGAAGCACTGCCTGAGTCACCGGAACAGCTTCCGCCTCTTGAAGAGATCGACGGCAACAACCCGGACAATCCAGCGGTGCCCGCGGGGCCGTGGCCCATCGCGAACATCACGTACGGAACAGCACAAGGCATTCTCGAGACCCCCATTCTGGGCATCACCACAGACGAGACAGAAAACATCTGGATCGCGACGCCGAAGGCGCTCTACGTGATGCGACCGGGAGAGAGCCGCTTCAAACGCTTCACCGCGGCGGACGGGCTGCACCTCGCGGAGAACCCCGCTTTCTACTGCGACAACAATTTCCCCGGCAAAGGCGTGGACGACGAGCACAGCGCGTGCGGCGACACCTACGCGTCGCGCTGTCCCATCGCGGGCGCGGCGTCGGCCGTTGGTATCACTGAGGTTGAAGGCGGCGCCGCGAACGAGGTGTTCGTGGGCTACGCGGGCGTGGATGAAGGCACGTTCGACTGGTGCGATCCGAACCGGCACAGTGGCAAGTTGGATCGCGTGCAGCTCAAGGCGGACGGAACGCTGGACGTGGTGCGCTTCGATCTCGTCTCCAACAACCACGGCGCCATGTACTGGCACAACCGCACCGTGCAGCGGATGCTCTACGACCATTCGAAACACAGGGGCGAGCTTTACGTGGGCGCGAACCACGGCGTGGTGCTGCTGCGTCCGAACAAATACCGGCCCGTGCGCGAAAAGGAATGGTTCGACACCGCGTACCAGGAATACATGGGTGATCACATTCACCCGCGCGTCTGCGACCTCAACCGCACCACCGCGAGCGCGTGCAACCCCAACTCCGAAGCGAACCAGCTGATGGGGGATTGGCGCGGACTCGCGATCGCGCCGGATGGAGATCTCTGGGTCGCCGGCAAGTGGAGCGCGGGCAAGGTCATGTGGACCGCGGATCTGAAGACCTGGTACTCGCGCGTCGGCGAGCGCGCGTTCTACGTCGCGTTCGGAGATCCCTACCCACAGGCTCCGAACGAGTTCGGCTTTCTCAATGAGCCCGTGTTCAAGGTGGAGACGGAGGGAGATCCCGTCCACCTTTCGAGCGTCGCGGTGGGAACGGATGGACGCGTCTGGTTTGGCAGCGGCCCCATGACCACGCAGCCGCAGGTGCTCCCGGATGGACGTGTGAAGCCTGTCGTTGAGTACGGACTCGCCGCGTGGACCGGGCGCTACTTCCAAGTCTTTGATCCCATCAAGGATCTCGGCCTGCCCGAGCGGTGGATTCGCGATCTTGTCGCCCTGCCGGACAACCGCTTGGTGATTGGTACCAAGAAGTCAGGCCTCTACATTTGGCATCCGGTGACCGGAGAGATGAAAGCGCTCCGCGCGGGACAAGGCATTCCGGACGACGCGATTCTTCGGCTGAAGCTCGACGCGCGCGTGAATCCGCCGGCGATCCAAGTCGCCACCCAAACCGGCGCCACCGTGCTGCGCGTGTATTGAAGCGGGCGTTCGCCTTCGCTCGAAGCCGCGGAGGCGTGCGCGGCGACTGCGAAGTGGACCAAATGTGGCTTGCGTTCCTTACTCCGTAACCTCTCGGCTGAGGCGGAGTACATCTTCAGTCGTGCCGCGGAGGCGCTGGGTGGGAGAGTGGTCCGCCGAGGCGACCAGTGGAAATGGCGCTACGGTGCTGCCGCCAAAGAGCAATTCGACTTGGATATGGCGTCTTCTGGTCAGAGAGCGAACTGGTCGATCTTCTATCTCGCTCAGGTGCTTGCCGTGACCCACGACGAAGAGCTCGTGGCTTATCAGCTTGATGATGAAGCGCGCGGGGCTGGCGAGAAGATGTGTGATGGGGTCCTCATCGGTCGAATTGTCGAACGCAGCATCGTTTGCTTTGTGGAGCTCAAGACGACGCTCAAGGACAAGGAAGGCATGGACCGAAGCGAGCGGGCTCTGCAACAGCTAGAAGCGGCGGTGACGCACTTTCATCCCGCAGAACGTTCGGGGGGTAGCCGTACGCATGGAGATGATCACCACGACGCGTGGCGTGACGGAGATGACACCCTCGTTGTAATGCCCGCTCGCGACCATGAGGTCGTTGCCATCGTCGTTGCGTATCGGGCCGTGCCCCGACGCCCTCCGGAACCGCCGCGCAAAGTGGGCCAAAGCGTCGTCTTTCGAGCTGTGATTCAGGTCAGCCCTGCCCAAATGAATCGTGCGGAGACTTCGTTTTCCAGACTGCTGCAGCTCGCGGGCAGATAGGACCACCCGGCACACAGCTTTCTGAAATCCAATCGGGACCTTTGCGGCGACGCGAGCCGTTCGCGAAGTCTTCCGGTGTTGCCTCGACAAGCGCTTCCGGCACGACCGACACTCCGGTTTTCAGGGCGTCAACTTGATCAGCTTCCTGGTCGTCGCATCCACCACGAAGATCGTCCCATCTGATCCGAGCGTGAGCTGCGTGGGCAGGAAATCCGGAGACTCGTAGACGGCATAGGTCACGCCGCCGAAACCCACGCGCAGGATTCGATGATTCGGCGTGTCCGCGAAGATCAACTCACCGTTGGGATCGAAGACCATCCCGAAGCCCTGTCCCAGCTTGCCTTGTTGAATGGGTCCGAGAGCGCAGCCATCTCCGAGTAGAGCTTCCTC
>JBQTKE010000695.1:0-14125 GCA_052386435.1 Myxococcaceae bacterium | reverse complement strand
CTATGGCATGGCGCGTCTTTGCCCGGACACGCCGAAGCGCTGCGGCCACCCACTCGTCGAGATCGGCGTCTCCCTCAAGTCGTACGCCTCGAGCCGCCAGACGCCGCTCCGCTCGACAATGACGTAGAGGTACCCACGCGAGAACGTAGCGCCAGCGATCTTGCCGCCCGAAGGCAGAGGGCACGAGTAGACGCGCGAAGTGCCCAGCACGAGTTGCACCCAAGCCTGGTCCGCCTTCTCGGTGAGCGTCAGCACCGTGCCGTAGCCCGCGAGGGCGACGTCGAGGAGCGAGTATCCCGGCTGGGGATCGACAGGGCCAGACCAGAGTGGTGCCCCCGTGATCGCAGCAAACGCGCGCGCGTAATTCCCAATCAGACTCGTCGCGCAGCTCATCGCCTCCGGCTGACAGCGACGGTCAAAGAGCACGACCTGCCCCTGTCCCATCAGCGTGTACGAGGCGAGCGCGTCCGTGACCCCAGCGTCCGCGGGGGTGAGATCCTTCACGCCACCATCTGGCGCGACGAGATATCGCCCCCCGACCACGAGTCGGTCCTCGGCGGCGATTAACGACTCACCTGCGTCAGTGAGAGCGGCCAACGGGAGAACGCCGCCATCGCCTTGCAGAACAGATCGACCGCCGTCAATTCGGTAGTACTGCACATTGCCCGCGAGCTGGACCGCGGCCAGTCCACCCAGGCCTTCGAACGTCTCAACTCCTCCGTCCGGATCGAAACGCGTGACGTTCTGTCCCCCATCCGCGGCGAGCGCGAACGACGCATAGAGCGTCCCATCCGCAAGACCCGCGACGCCGCCGACCGACGTGGTGCCACCATCAACCGAGTACGTCGCAACCGGCGTTCCCGTGCCTGGCGTGAAGACGCGAATCCCGTCGTCAGCAAGCAGCGCGATCCCACCATCGGAAACCAGCGCGAGGCGAGCCGTGACTCCCGCGTCGTGCGGCGTGAAGAACCTCTGAAACCCTGTCGAGGTGAACGACGCGAGATAACACCCGGCATCCACCCCACCGTCGCCACACGTTTCAAAAAACAGATGGCCCTGGTGCGCGAGCAACACCGGCTCGGCCGCAATGTCACCCACGGGCGGGAACGGCAGCGTGAGCCGGTAATCCGACTCCATCACTCCCGCATCCGGCCGCACGCAGACATCGTTCTGGCACGTCCCCGGCCCCTGACACGGCGTCTGCGGCGAGCAGCGAGTTCCATCCGGCGTCTCCCGACTCGTGCAGTTTCCGCCCTGACAAATATTCATCGTCACGCAATCCAACGTTCCGCAGAGGGTGAGATCCGGCGCGGGTCCCTGCCCGCAACCTGAAGTGGGATCGCAGATCGCGATCCGGCACGCCTGCCCCGGCGCGGGACACATCACCGGCGTGTGAACACAGCCCACGCTCTTCGCACAGGAGTCGTTCGTGCACTTGTCCTGATCATCGCAGCCGCGCGGCGTGCCCAGACACTGCCCGCTGCGGCACAGGCCCTTGTTGAGGCACACGTCCGAAGGCGTACACGCGGAGCTCTCAGGAGACTCCGATTCGACACACGCGCCACTCTCGAGATCGAACCGCGCGTCCTTGCACGGCGCGGACGGAGCACACGACAACGGGCGCACACCTTCACCACGCATCTGGACCTCCACCGACCTCCGATTCGCGCTCAGCGTCAGCGTCGCCGTGGCAACCGTGTCCCCCGCCGTGAAAGTCACCGCCAGCTCCGCGCTCCCTCCCGCGGTGATGTCCACCGACGGGGGGGCGGAGAAGCGACCATTCGTCGAAGCGGCCACGGTCACCGTCGTCCGCGATTCACTGTACAGCGTGACCTTCCGCACTACCTGCGCACCCTCGAGCACGCGGCCGAACTCCACGGTGTCCCCGCTCACGCGAAAGCCAAGCTCCACTCCGCCCAGGTCAGAGCGTCCGCAGCGACACGCGGTCAGCCCACCCACCAGCAGCAGAATGAAAATTCGCGCCAAGCCCACGCGTTTACGACTCCTTCGAAGACGAAGACGACAGCGCCGCGCGTTTGCGCACCAAGGTGTAACCGAGCTTCCCAACGACGAGGGCGCCGACCACGCCGAGGATCATGTACACGACGCTGTTGTACCTCCCGACCATCGCCTGAAGTCGCTCCGCACTTCCACCCACGGCAATCCCGGCCCCCATCAACAACCCATTCCAGAGCGCCGCGGAAAGGCCGCCCAGCAACAGCACGCGCGACAACGGAATGCCCACCACCCCCGCGCCCAGAAAGACCATGCCGCGCAGCGCCGGAATGAACCGATTGAAGACCAGGAGCCACGGCCCCTTGCGTCCCAGACGCGCATGCAAATGGGCAATGCGCTCAGGCGTGAAGCCAATCGTGTGCTTCCCCTGCGCCACCCGGCGCGCCACCCGCTGACCCACGAAGTAATCCAACGCGGAGCCCACCACGCTCCCGGTAGTGACCACCAGAAACACCAGCGGCCAAGGCTTCTCGCCGCGCACCGCATAGATGCCTCCGAGCAAGGTCACGCTGTCTCCGGGGAACGGCGGAAACACATATTCAACCAACGCCGCCAAAAAGAGCACGACGTACCCAGCGGGCCCCACGGCGTGGAGAATTCTGTCGAGCCACTCGACCATGAGTCCGCCGACGCTACCGTACTTTGCGCTTAACCAAGCTTCGCGGCCTGACGCGCAATCACCACGCTGGTGCTCATCACCGATACTTGAGGATTGACCCCCAGCGAAGTCGGGAACACCGAAGCATCGGCGAGGAACAGATTGCGGACGTCGTGACTCTCCCCGGTGGGCGCGACCACCGTCGTCTTCTTGTCAGCGCCCATGCGGCACGTCCCCATGGGATGCGAGGCGTACACGGAGAGGTTCTCGACCGGCGTGTCATCGCGGCAGATGTTCTCCAGCTCTGCTTGAGAAGACGCAGTGCCGAAGCCATGCACAGCAGGGTGAAGCTCGCGAGCACCCGCGGCAAAGAAGATCTTGGAGATGAGCCGCATCCCTTTGAGCAGCCGCTTCTTGTCCCCCTCTTCCAACGTGTAGCGGATCGACGCGCGGCCCATCATCCCGGGCTTCACCTCGCCAGACGACTCGTCGCCCAACATGCAACCGCAGGACGCGAGATGACGGAGCAGGTCGAGCGGCTTGGCGAAGTAGCTGTACTGCGTAAAATAAATGTCGGGCGTGGCGGAGAAGGTCTCGAGGATCGAGTCCTCGGTGTCGACATAAAAACCCTGGGTCGCGCCATCCCACGGATCAATCACTTCATCAAACCGCGCGCACACGCCCGCGGCCGCGTGGACCCGCAAGTTCTTTCCCACCATGCCGCTCGAGTTGGCGATGCCCTGGCGCAGCAGCAGCACTGGGGTGTTGATCGCGCCGCCACAGAGGAAGACCTTCTTCGCTCGCACCTCAAGCTTGAGCTCCGGCTTCTCGCTCATCGGCTCCAGGAGCTGCGCGCGCACGCCCACTGCGGCGCCCTTCTCGACGATGACCTCAACCACGCGAGCCGAGGTGATGAGCGCGGCCCCTGTCGCGAGGGACGATGGGATCAAATTGCGATCCACGCTTCCCTTTCCACCAATCGGACACCCCAGCTGACAGAGCCCACAACCCACGCAGCCCGGCGCGTTGCGACTGATGAAGTCGCCGTGGATTCCCAGCGCGTCACAGCCGCGCTTGAAGGTGAGACTGTTGGAGCGCGCGATCGACGGGTGCGTCTTCTCCACGCCAATCGCTTGTTCAATCTCCGTGAACACCGGCGCCATCGACGCACCGTCCGCCCACGCCACGCCGAACTCGGTGCGCCAGCGGTTCAGAATCTTGTCGGGCGTGCGAAAGCAAATCGCCGAGTTGAGCAAGGTCGATCCCCCCACCGCTCGACCACCCGGCAGCGGGATGAAGAGGTTGCCCTGCATGAAGCGCGTGCTGCGTTCAGCGTAGAGATTTCGGAAAGCCCACGACGCTTTCGGCTTGAGCTCCTCCGGCTCGAACTTGCGACCCTCTTCCAGAATCACCACGCGGTGGCCCAGCGCGCTCAGCACCCACGCCGCGGCGGCACCGCCCGCGCCCGAGCCGACAATGACCACGTCACACTCGACCGTCTCGTCACGGTTGATCTGCCCGTGGGAGAAAGTCTGGCCCTTGGGGAAGTCCATGGAAGTTAGCTCTCTCCCAGATCGCAACCCCAACGAAAGCCCAAGGCGCGCCGCACGCGAACGTCCTCGAAATATCCCAGCCCGAAGACCAGCCGCAGCGATTGATAGCCCGCGCGACGCGCCGCCAGCGCACTGAAGCGCCAACCATCGAGCGCCGCCTGTCGCTGAGCGAGGGTCAGCCGCGCGAAGCTCTTTCCGTGCGAGAAGAACGCGAAGATGTTCAGAGCGCGGAAGAGAACTTTGAACAGACGCTGATTGTCCTCGTACATCCCGCCGACGTGACCATCGACGAAGTCGGTGAGCTGAACTTCAGCTGCGGAGAATGGGACCTCGGGCTTGCCCGGAAAGAACGCCTCACCCACGGCATCAGCGACCACGGCTTCTTCATCGTTCAGACACTGCCGACCACGCGCGGGAGAACCCAGCCGCCAGAACGTTCGGTACGCCCACGCTCCGAGCACAAAGACCCCGCCGCCAATCCCGCCCGCTCTGAGGAAGCTGCGCCGGCTAAAGCCGCCCTGGAGAATCTTCGCTTCGCGCTGACCTTGGAGCTGCTGGGCTTCGCGCTCGAGCGAAGGATCCGGAGGAACGAGCGGAGGCGGAGGCAGCGACATTTACCCAGTTAAATCGTCTCAAGCCCTGTCTATTCAAGACGCGGAGCGCGAACAACGACCCCTTGCTCGCTCGATGCAAGGCCTGTCGCACTGAAGATCACACGCGTGATGACATCCGAGCGCGCAGCAGTGGCGCCCATCACGGTCCCGCCATAAGACGACGCCTCGAGCGTGCCGCACGCGGCCCCAATCTCCTTCCCACCCGAGTACCGCCGCGCGATCGGTGATTGAAGAATCTGCAGATGATCGCGGAAGGCCTTCAGCTCGTCAGCGTCTGGAGGAAGATACTTACCTGTCGGGTCCGTGACATCGATCAAGTCGATCTTGATGGGGATGCCTTCGAACGTGCGCAGCAACGCCTCCGCGTCCTCTCGCCCCGTGTTGAAGCCTTTGATCATGACGTAGGCGATCACCGCACGCTCGCGGCGCACCGTGGCGTACTCGCGAATCGCGTCGACCAGCTCCGGCAGGGGGTGCGTCTTCTCCACCGGCAGCACCCGCGCTCGCTTCTCCGGAATCGCGGAGGTCACGGAGAACGTCAGTCGAAACGGCAACCCCTCTCGCGTGTAGCGACGAATTGCGGGAACCACGCCCGCGCTGGAGAAGGTGATCGCCTTGCCCGAAATGGCCAGGCCCGCGGGATGGGAGAGGATCTTCGCCGCGCGAATGCTCTCGACGTAGTTGAGCAACGGCTCGCCCATTCCCATGAAGACCACGCCGCGCACTGGACGATCTCCCTCGGCGCGAATCTGCAGCACCTGGTCGACGATCTCCCACGTCTTCAAGTTGCGCTGAAAGCCCAGCTTCCCCGTCATGCAGAAGTCGCACGCCAACGCGCAGCCCACCTGGGACGAGACACAGACGATGTACTTCTCGTCGAAGATGGGAATGCGCACCGCTTCGACGCGACCGCCCAGTGGCGACTCGAAGAGGTACTTCACGAAGCCGTCGTCCGCGCGACGCCGCTCGACGATCGCCAACGAAGGCAGTTCACCGACCGAGCGCAGATGCGTCGCAACGCGTCTGGGGACCTGAGGCGCGGCGCAGACCTTTTCAATGCTCTGCGCGCCATGCGCGAACACCGACGCGAACACCTTAAGCACACCCGCGGATGACACCTCGAACGGTGCGAGCGCGGACTTGAGCTCGTCCAAGGACAACGTCTTGAGGTTCACGGGGAGCGCTAAGCCTTCTTCATCTTCGTGCGCAGGAACTCGGTGAGCTTCTCCGAGAGCTGCGCCGGCATGCTGTTCTGCAACGCGCGCCGGCACAGCCCCGGGGTCGCGCGGTAGGTCTTCAAGAAGTCGACGCAGGGTGGGCACTGCCGCAGGTGCTCCTGCAAATGCCTCGCTTCCTCCTCAGGCATGTCGCCGTCGAGGAATTCGAGAAGCAGATGAATGGAGTCACGGCAGTTGAACATCTGGATCAGCCTTGTCGACGCTCGCGGAAAAGATGCCTTCCGCGACAGTCGGTTTCACGTCGGATTGTAGAATTCGTCGATCGCTTCCCTGAGGGCAAGACGCGCACGGTGTAGGCGGCTCTTGATGGCAGGAACTGAATCACCCGTTATCTCAGCGATTTCCTCGTAGCTCAGCCCGTCCACGTCCTTCAACAGGAAGACCTCCCGGTAACCCTCCGGGAGACGCTCCGTCGCCTGCTCAATGGCCTTTCCCAGCTCCGCGTCCAGGGCCTTCTCATCCGCCCGGCGGCTCCAGTCCTGCTGGGGGTACTCGGCCAGGCTGCCGCGTTCATTGAACTCCGGCCCCTGAATCTCGGCCTCCGCCGCCTTCACCACGCGCTGGTGGCGCAGCTTCATCAGCGCGTTGTTCGCGGCGATGCGATGCACCCACGAGCCGAAGGCCGCGTCGCCTCGGAACGACTCCAGGTTCTGGTACGCGGAGAGGAACGTGTCCTGGGTGATCTCCGCGGCGTCCTGCTCCGACCGAGTCATCCGCAACGCCAGCGCGAAGACGCGGTCCCGGTGCAGCTCCACCAGGCGTTCAAACGCCGCGATGTCACCGGCTTGGGCGCGGCCTAGCAGCCGCTGTTCCTCGCCAGGCGCCCCCTCCTCCGTCTGCTCAGCGTGGTGCGCCATGGCGGCCAGACCTTTTCAACGTTTTCAACCGCACGTCAAGGGCGACGGAGGCGAGGCCACCGCTGGTAAGCTCAACCGCGTGAACCGCTGGATAGGCGCGGAGTACGAACGAGGCTGGGCACTCTGTGTCGACTGCGGCACGCGCCGGCCTCGCGCCACGCTCTCGCAGAGCGGCCAGTGTCTGGATCGACCGTGGTGCTTCAAGGCGCGGCAGAGACGCCAAAAGCACAAGAGTCAGCAGCTGTTACCCGCTGACACGCCGCACGACTCAGAAGAGCCTGCGGGTTGACGCGCGGGCCCCAGGCGCAGTACCCACCGCCGCATGAAAGTTCTCGTCACCGGTGCCACGGGTTTCCTCGGTAGCTGGATCGCGCAGCGTCTTCTGGAGGACGGCCATCAGGTCCGCACCCTCTGCCGCAAGACGTCGAACCGCACGTTCCTGCAGTCGCTGCCCGGAATCGAGTTCGCGGAAGGAACGATTGAAGACGCGGACGCCGTGCTCGCCGCGACCGAAGGCACGGACGCGGTCATCCACTCGGCCGGCCTGGTGAAGGCGCGCGACGAGGCGGAGTTCCACCGCGTGAACGTGGAAGGCACGCGCAACCTCGCCAAGGCCGCGGCCGCGAATAGGAAGACGGTGAAGCGGCTGGTCGTCGTCTCCAGCCTTGAAGCCGCGGGCCCCTCTACCGACGGCTCACCCGTCGCACTGGATCAAGACAGCCCCGTCACCGCGTACGGCCGCTCCAAGCTCGCGTCGGAGAAAGCCGCGCTCGCGTTCAAGGACGAAGTGGACGTGGTCATCCTCCGTCCCGGCGCCATCTACGGTCCGCGCGATCAGGAGATCCTCGAGGCCTTCCGCTCGGTCAGCCGCGGGCTCCTCCCGACCATCGCGGGCGGCAACGCGCGCGGCGTCTTCATCTACGCCTCCGACTGCGCCGACGCGTGCATCCGCGCGCTCCACGCAAAAGTTCCCACGGGAAGCACCTACTTCGTCGACGACGGGACTGGCGCGATCTCCCAACGTGGAATGCTCGAGGACATTGAGCGCGCGCTTGGGAAGAAGGCGCTCATCCGCTTCAGTTTGCCCAAGGGGTTTCTGAAGGCTGTGTCTCACAGTGTGAAGGCGTACGGGAGGATCACCAACCGCGCCGTGATGCTCACGCCCGAGAAGGCCGACATGCTGCTCAAAGACTGGGTGAGTGATTCCGGCCGCACTCGGAACGAGCTGAATTGGAAGCCGCAGGTGCCATGGACCGACGGGGTGCAGAAGACGGTCGATTGGTACAAGCAGAACGGTTGGCTCTGAGCATACGCACTGTGTGCAGCACAAAACCATCTACGGTTGCCCCTACCGCCCGCGACTGACGAACGCATTGCCGCGTTCCCATAACCGGTACGGCTTCTTCGCCCACGCACCCGCGTAGTCGACACCAATGCGCGGACCGCGCTGCACCTGCCTGTCCGAGACAGGCGGACCGTCCTCGACGAGCAGTCGCTTTCCCCGCAGGTCTTCACGGTTGTGACTGAGGTTGATTCCCAACGCTCGGCACAACTTCCCCGGACCGTCGGTGCGAGACGACGGGTGCAGTCCCTCCACCGGTTCAATTCCGCGGATCAACACGGCAGACGCCACGCCCTCCGCGTCCGTCACGACGTTGAAGCAGTGGTGCATCCCGTAGACCAGATAAACGTACGCGCGACCCGCGGGGCCGAACATCACCTCCGTCCGCGCGGTCCTCCCCTTGGCCGCATGGCAAGCAAGGTCGTGTTCACCGACGTACGCCTCCGTCTCGACAATCCGCCCCGCTTTCCTTTCGCTGTCCTCGACGAGAACCAGCACTTTGCCCAACAACTCACGTGCCACAATCAACGCGCCTCGTTCGTAGAAAGACAGTGGAAGCAGCATCAGGCGATCTCGTTTGGACACGACGCACCGCTCGGCTAGGGTCCGCGGCGTTCGCGCTCTCCATCTCACGCGCGTCCACGGTTTATCAAACACATGTCTTCAATCGGTCGCGTCTCCGGCGTTCTCCTTCCCCTCTTCTCCCTCCGCTCTCGGACCGACTTCGGCATCGGCGATTTCGGTGCGTTGGAAGGTTTCTTCCAGTGGCTGGCCACCGCCAAACAGAAACTGTGGATGACGTTGCCCTTGCTGCCAACGGCGCCCGGAGATTCCAGCCCCTACGCCACGCGCAGCGCCTTCGGCCTCAACCCCCTCTTCATCGATCTCGCGCAGGTCCCGGAGCTGGCCGAGCTGGGTGGCATCACCTCCCTCTCGAGCGAAGACCGCGCCAAGCTCGAAGAAGCGCGCGCCGCGAAGCGGATCCGCTACGACCTCGTCTTCGCGCTCAAAAGCGCCGCGCTCCGTCGCGCGTTCGAACATTTTGAAAGCCAGCACTGGCGAACCCAGAGCGCCCGCGCGCAAGAGCTCAAGCGGTACCTGGAAGAACAAAAATCCTGGCTCGAGTCGTTCGTGCTCTTCACCGCCATCTCGCGCGACCGGAACTACCAAGGCTGGTGGGACTGGCCGCAGGGACTCAAAGAGCGCGAGCCCAAAGCGCTTGATGCGGAACGCGAACGCCTGGCGCGAGAAGTCCTCTTCGAATCCTGGACGCAGTGGATCACCGAGACCCAGTGGCGCACTGTGCGCGAGCGCGCCAAGCGAAACGGCGTCCTCCTCTGCGGCGATGAGCCCTTCATCATCGGGCAGGACAGCTCCGATACCTGGGCCAACCCCAGCATCCTGCGGCGTGACGCGCGACTCGGAGTTCCCCCCGACGCCTTCTCCGCCGCCGGTCAGGATTGGGGACTCCCCTACTTCGACCTCGCCGCGATGGGGAAAGACAACCACGCGTGGATCCGCCTGCGCGCGCACAAGGCCGCGTCCTACTACGACCTGCGCCGCGTGGATCACGCCGTCGGTTATTTTCGCCAGTGGATCCGCGACGCGCAGACCCCGACCGGCCGCTTCATTCCGCCGGATGAAGAGAGCCACCGCCGCCTCGGCGAGCAGATGTTCCAGATTTTGGGCAGCGAGGCAGCCGTCATCGCCGAAGACTTGGGCGTGATCCCGCCATTCGTGCGCGAGACCCTAACCCGCCTCAACATCCCAGGCTACCGAGTCCTGCGCTGGGAGCGAGACGACCATATTTTCCGCAACCCGCACCACTTTCCGAAGATGTCGCTCGCGACCACCGGAACCCACGACACCGAGACCCTGCGCGAATGGTGGGAGCAGCAGCCGCACCACGAACGCGAAGCCGTGGCGCGCGTGTATCCAGAGCTCCAGCCGCTTCAGCCCGTTCCCGGCGAGTTCACGCCCGTGGTGCACGAAGCGTTGCTCGCCTCCGCCGAAAACGCGGCAAGCGACGTCTGCGTCATTCCGTGGCAGGACGCGCTGGGAACGCGCGACCGAGTGAACCTCCCCGGG
Source organism: Myxococcaceae bacterium (assembly GCA_052386435.1). GTDB lineage: Bacteria > Myxococcota > Myxococcia > Myxococcales > Myxococcaceae > JBQTKE01. The sequence continues at coordinate 3,819 of JBQTKE010000695.1, read as the reverse complement.
TCAATGAACGATGCCAACTGGTCCTACCGAATCGAACAGAACGCCGAAGATCTGAACCGGGACCCGGACGCCCAGCGCGCGGCCGCACTTCTGGCCAGGCTGACCACTCAAGCCGGGCGCTGAACAGCGACGGGTAGCCCACGGCGGCGATGCTGCTGGACTGGACCGGGACGCGGAGCACGGCACCCAGCTGCCACATCCGCGTGTCCCGCTCTACCAACTCCCTGAGGCTGGCAGCCAAATGTCCACCGGTGTCTCTTCGAAATGACCAGGGCCTCAAGCCCCTGGTCATTTCCTTGGGATCTGTGGAATCACTTCGTCCCATGCGACTTCCACTGCTTTGCCTCTGTGCCTTCGCGACCTTGGCTGGCTGTGACAAACCCCTGCTTGACGCCGAGGTCGTTCGTCCCGGCGGCCCCATGGGCACCACCCCCGCCACCGCGAGCGACGGGGGAAGCTCCGAAGGAAGCGACGCCGGCGCGGACGACGGGGGCGTGATCGTGGTTCCTGTGACCCCGAGCGACGGAGGCACCACTCCGCCGCGCGACCGCGTGGACAACGGCATCTACTGGAGCCGCATCGCCGAAGAGCAAGGCTTCAAGGACTTCGCGCGCGCTGGCGTCGACCTCAACGCCAGGGGCGAGCTGGTGCTCAGCGCCACCGGCACCACGGACGACAAAGACCCGTACGGTGAGAACGGTTACGAAGGCGGCACCTTCTACAACGGCGCGAGCTACCGCTACGGGGCCGTCACCGCGACGGTCGTCGAATACCCAGACGGCGTGAACTCCATCATCCCCAGCTTCGACGCCGTGACGCCACCTGGAACGTGGGTCGGCGTGAAGCTCGCCGCGCGGATCAACGGGACCTGGACCGACGCGTACCACCTGGGCGTCTGGTCGTCGGACCCCAACCCCATTGAGAGCCACAGCGTCGTCAAACAAATGAACGCGACAGGCGACGTGCGCGCCGACACCCTGACCCTCTCGCAACGCGCGGATGCAATCCGCCTGAGCATTCTTCTCTACTCCGAGAACACCAACGTCCCCACCGTGCGCGCCGTTGGCTTCACCGCGAAGATGAAGGGCCGCGCGTACACCAAGGTGCCGCCGCCTCGGCAGAGCGCATGGGGAAAGACCCTGCCCGTCCCCAAGCGTTCACAAGCGTCCCTTGAAAACGCCCGATCCCTGTACTCGCCCGCGGTGGTCTCCATGCTGCTCGCGTACTGGGAGCAGAAACTCCCCATGGACGGACTGGCCCAGACCATCTCCGCCACCGCGCCCCGCGTCTTCGACTGGGTGCTCAAGGGCTACGACAACTGGATCTTCAACACCGCGTACGCAGCCAACCGCAGTGAAGGAAAACTGCACGGGTTCGTGACCCGGCTCGCCTCGCTCAGCCAAGTCGAAGCCCTGGTCGAGGCCGGCATCCCCGTGGCGATCAACATCGCGTACGAGGAGGACGACCTCGAAGGCAGCCCCTACCCCTCCGTGGCCGCGACCTTCGTCGTCGTCGTTGGGTTCGACGCGACCGGCAACGTCATCGTGAACGACCCCGGCTTCCCCAGCGACGCGCAGGTCCAGACCACGTACAAGCGCGCCCAGCTCGACGCCGCGTGGGCCGGCGCCAACGAGCGGACGACGTATGTCCTCTACCCGAAGAACTGGCGCCTGCCGAAAGACCCACTCGGCGCCTATTGACGACCTGCGCTAGAAGCGGGGCGTGTCCCAGCGGCCCTTTCTCCTCGCGCTCGTCGCCACCCTCACCGCCTGCGCGACCACCGGACCCAAGCCGACCGGCCCTGAGGTCAAGAAGCTGAAGATCGTCGGGGCCAAACAGGTCTCCGCCAGTGAGGTCGAATCCAAGATCCTCACCACTGAAAACAGCCTGCTCAGCTTCCTCCCGTGGATCGACAAGGAGCACTTCGATCCCTCGGCGTGGCAGGCCGACCTGCGGCGCGTGGAGCGCTTCTACCAAGCCAAGGGCTACTACCAGGCCAAGGTCATTGGCGATGAAGTGAAGGAAGCGGGCAAGAACGGCGTCTCGCTGGTGATGAAGGTCAGCGAAGGCGAACCCACCAAGATCGACTCGCTCGAGATTGAAGGCCTGGACGAGCTGCCGCCTGAGCACCGCGAGAAGACGCTCGACGAATTTCCCCTAAAGAAAGGCGACATCTTCGCCGAAGAACACTGGGCCGGCGTGAAGGACCTCGTCCAGGGACGACTGCGCGAGCTCGGCTACGCGGAGGCCACCGCCGACGGCGAGGTCCAAGTCGACGTCGCCACGCGCAAGGCGAGCATCACCCTGACCATCACGCCCGGGCAACGTTACAAGTTCGGGAACCTCTTCGCCGCGACCGACCCCAAGCCCGTCGTCCCCCCGAAGCGGATCATCGAACAAGCAGAGGGCGCGATCACCAAGGGCGATTGGTTCAGCGAGAGCGCGTTGGCGGAAGCGCAGGCGCGGATCTTCGCGATGGGCGTGTTCGGCGGCGTGAAGGTGAACCGAGGCGCGCCGGATCGCGAGAGCGCGACCGTGCCCATCGTGATCGACGTGCGCGAATCCAAGTTCCACACCATCCGAGGCGGCCCCGGCATCGGCATCGACGCGTACAGCAACTCGGTGCGCCTGACCGCGGAGTACACCGATCGCAACTTCTTCGGGGGACTCCGGCGCATGACCGTCGGCGGAAAGTTCGGTTACGCGGTCATCCCCGCCATCTGGACCACCATCACTAACAAGGGCTTCATCGGCTCGCTGCGCGGAGAGCTTGAACAACCGCGCTTCATCTTCCGAGACGTGCGCGGACAAGTCGCCATCGAAGGAGAGAGCGGCGTCGAACCCGCGTATTCCTTCCTCGCGGCCCGCGGCAAGATGGGACTCACGTACCAACCCGTGAGCACCTTCGCAGTGACCACGTCGTATGCAGTGGAGGCCTACCTACTCACCAACGGCGATGTCGCGGCCGACTTGAACGTGGGCACCTTGGGCTTCGGCTGCCGAGCGCAGCAATCTGGCAACGATTGCGTGGTCACCCTCTCCTATCTCGAGCAGGTCGCCGAATGGGATCGCCGCAACGATCGAAATGATCCGCGGCAAGGAACCTACGCGTCGCTGGCCCTTCAAGAAGGAGGAGGTCCCCTGGGAGGGAGCTTCAAGTACGTGCGGCTCCTCGCGGATATTCGGGGCTACGCCAGCTTCCTTGAAGACAACCGCCTGACCTTCTCCGCGAAGCTCCGCTTTGGAACCCTGCTCTCAGGAAGCGAGAGCCCCATCGTCTCCCGCTTCTTCAGCGGCGGCAGCTTCATGCGCGGCTTCAACGCCCGGCGCCTCTCGCCCATGTATTGGATTCCGCGCGTCTATTACACGGGTCCCGAGTCGACGACCCAGGGACGAGATACAGCGGACCTGGCAGCCGCCAACGCCGGAACGGCCGCCAGTGGAAACACCGTGCCAGTGGGCGGGAATGGACTGTTCGAAGGGTCGGTAGAAGCACGGTACGCCTTTCCCAACGACATCATGGTGGCCAGCTTTCTCGACGTGGGCATGGTGAGTGAACAAGCGCTGCCAAACTTGGCAGACAACTACTACGCGATTGGGTTGGGCCTGCGTTACCTCACGGGGATTGGGCCCATTCGCGTCGACTTCGCCTATCGACTCCCGTTCGGTCCCGCGCTGCCGCTGACGTTCCAGCGCAACCCCGTGGTGAACGCGCCCGGCAGAAACCCCGAGTTCGCGCAGGAGCAGCGTTACTGGGACAATTCTCGCAGCTGCTTCGGAATCGGAGGCAGCGTGCGCACGAGCACCGATCCCCGAGGT
>JBQTKE010000694.1:0-2550 GCA_052386435.1 Myxococcaceae bacterium | reverse complement strand
GGTGGCACGACGGCCCTGCCGTCGCTTTCAGCAATGGCACCTGCTTGGTTTCCTGGACCAACGACTCCGGAGGCTTCTGGCCAACGTCAGCGGCGTCGTGTCCACCACCGTACCGTCAGCCAAGACTCGAGCCGCGAGCTGGTGCCAGAAGCCTCCGGAGTCGTTGGTCCAGGAAACCAAGCAGGTGCCATTGCTGAAAGCGACGGCAGGGCCGTCGTGCCACCCTGGGGTCGTGGAGAGCTGGGAAGTCGAGGGCGAAGCAGCCGAGCCATCTTCTAGGAAGCGACGGAAATAGAGACCGTTGAATCCCGTGCTTCCGGCCCGGCGATCCGAAAAAACCACGAAGTAGAGATTGGCTCCATGCGTCGCAACCTGGGAACCCACGTTTGGGTCGCCGCCGTTCAACGAGAGCAGCGGACCGAGCGTTCCGTCGTTCCGCAGAATCTTTCCTCTCAAGTCCCCTCCGGAGAGATCCTTGAACGCGACCAGGTGTCCGGAGCCTGAGGTGGCATTGGTGGAAGAGGACGTGGCCAGCAGCTCGGACATCAGGACGCCCGTCGTCCCTTGAAGCGCGCCGTCTCCCAACCGGGTCGCACGCACCGTTGCCTCCGTGAACATCAGATCTCCGAAGTCCGACCACGACGCCACGCAGACGCCGGCGCGGCACGAGACAGACGGATGAATCTGTGGCCGGCTCGAGAGCGAGACGCCTCGCTCCGCTCCAGAGGTGTTTCCTACCAGTGTCTTTCCACCCACGGGCAAAGTGTTGACGCGCCCGTCCACCCAGACCTGAAAGCAATTCGCTCCCTGGCACGCCACCGCGGGGATTTTCTGGTGCGCGTACTCATTGACCACCGCTACCCCGGCAGGATCTCGTACGGTCCCGTCGGTCCCAACGCGCGAACGGAACACGTCCCAGTTTCCGTTGCCCAGCAGGTTGCGCCCGTCCTCCCAGACGACCTGGTAGTTGGTCCCGTCGAAAGCGGCGCTGGGCCGAATCTCGCGCATTGCCCCCGCGCTGAGAGAGAGCAGCCCGGGATCCAGCACCGTCCCGGCACTGTCGACACGCGTCGCGAGAATGTCGCCGTTGGCCGCTGGACCCGCTTCGAAAGCCACCAGCCACTGTCCAGAGGAGCTGGCAACGGTCGGCGTCCGCACCGCGCCCGCGGCGGCGGTGACGTCCGCGATGGGCGAGACCGTGGGTCCCGTCGAGCTCACGCGTGCGAGCCCCAGGTCTCCGTTCGCACGCTCCCACGCGACCAGGTGACCTTGGCCGGTGAGCCCGGAGGTTGCTGGAGCCGCACTCACGGCCGCTGCGCCCAAGGACGTTGGCGCGGCACCAACGGGCGTGCCGTTACTCTCGTAGAGCCGCGCTTGAAGCTGCGTGCCCTCACTCCAAACAATCAGGTACCTGCCATCCGCGAACGAGGCGGCAGCACGAAGCGGCGGCGTTCCGGGCGCGACGACGGTAAAGACAGGCGTCAGCGTTCCGTCCAGCATCACCCGGCGCGCGTTGAGGGAGTGCTGACCCGTGGCTCCAACTTCTTCCCAAACGACGAGGTGCGCGTTGGTACCGTCCGACGCTGAAGCGGGATAAACCTCTTCCTGAGGACCGTTGGCGATTGCCAACCCGCGCGCGTCCAGCGGTGCGCCGTCGGTCGCGATGCGACTCCCGTAGATATCCTTCTGACCACCGTCCAAGAGCGGAGAGATGGTGAACTCCTGCTGCTTGGTGTTACCGCGCCCGTCGGACCAGACCGCGAGGAAGGAGCCGCCCGCTCCGGTGAGCCGCAACGTCGGTTTGTCTCCCCACGAGTAGCCAGGGTAAACAGCGTCCACCGCCGGGAACGGGGTCGACGGCGCAGCCCAAACGAGCGTGCCCGCCAACGACAAACTCAACGACGCCAAGAGCGCGCCACGACGTCGAAACATGGATGACCAGATTACAAGCGCCCGTTGGGTTAAGACAAAGGCCGCACAGGCGTTCGCTCCCCACACCGGCAGAGGTGCGGGTCGGTTTAGCGCGGGGACCAGTCCCATTGCTGTTCGTAGAGGTGCAGCTTGCCCGCGAGGAGCGAAGAGCCGCCCACCGATTTGCGACCGCACTGCGTGGCGTACGCGCCCACCCACGGCGTGTACGTGTACAGCACGGCGGTGGCACGGGTCTGCGGTTTAACGCTGCACGGATCGGACGTGCTCTTCGCGCGATTCACCCGCCATCCCGAGATCGTCGCGCCTTGGCTGTCCAGGCGCGTCAAGTAGTTGCGCATCTTCGCCGCCGCGCAATCCATCTGCCTGCCGAAGCCCGCGTAGCTCGTCTTGCAAACCCCGCTGTCGGGACAGCCACAGCCGGCTGCAGCCGAGAGCTTCGCGTTGCTGCCAGACTCGATCAGCCCCGACTCCGTCTGAATGCGCGCCAGCAAGTACACCGGGCTGATCTTGTGCGCTACCCCTCGCGTCACGAAGAGCTGCGACCCATTCAGTAAGTACGCGGGCTCGACGTAGCCGGCGACGAAGGAGCCCATCCAGTCGAGAAAAAGCAGCACCAGC